>JABBNY010000114.1 GCA_019352095.1 Acidobacteriota bacterium | reverse complement strand
GTTGATGGCCGCTTCGACGGTCCAGCGCCCCTCACCCGAGTCCGAGACCCGGCCACTGAACTCGGTGAGTTCTGGCGAGCGGGCGAGCGCGTCCGCGGTCAGATCGACCAACCAGGAACTGACGACAGACCCGTGGCGCCAGACTTCGGCGACTTCGGCGACGTCGATGTTGTATGCGTAGAACGAGGGCTCGCGCAGTGGTGTGGTTTCGGCATCGGCCGTGACGCTCGCGAGTCCAACGTTGGCGTGTTTGATGATGCTCAGTCCCTCAGCGATGGAGGCCATCATCCCGTACTCGATGCCGTTGTGCACCATCTTCACGAAGTGACCGGCACCGTTGGGTCCGCAGTGCAGGTAACCCTCCGGTGCGGTACCGTCGGTACGCGAACGCCCGGGTGTTGGCTCACTCGCGTCACGCCCTGGCGCAATGGTCTTAAATATCGGATCAAGACGCGCCACGACTTCGTCTTCGCCGCCAATCATGAGGCTGTAGCCGCGCTCGAGTCCCCACACCCCGCCACTCGTTCCGCAATCGACATAGTGAATCCCGTGCTCTCGAAGTTGTGCGGCACGAGTGATGTCGTCTTGATAGTAGGAATTGCCGCCGTCGATGATGATATCTCCACTCGAGAGGTGCACCGACAATTCGTCCAGGGCACCTTGGGTGATGGCAGCGGGCAACATGAGCCAGATGATGCGCGGCTCGTTGAGTCGTGCCACGAGGTCCTCAAGGGACGAAGCACCGAGAATGCCCTCACCCTCGAGGGCGTGCACGGTGTCGGTGTTGACGTCATAGACAACGCTGCGGTGGCCATCGCGGACCAGTCTGTGCACGAGGTTCGCGCCCATTCGTCCGAGCCCCACCATTCCTATCTGCATTGGTTTTGTCGTCGTCACGTCAATCCTCGTTTCTTTTGAGTTTTCGGTAGTGCCTGATAAGCGCGTTCGTCGACGAATCGTGAGTGAGTGTGGGCTCGTGGTCGGAGTCGAGTTCGGGAATGATCTTGGTCGCGAGGACCTTGCCAAGCTCAACGCCCCATTGGTCAAAGGAGTCGATAGCCCACACCACACCTTGGGTGAAGACCGAGTGTTCATAGAGCGCGATCAGGGAACCGAGGAGACGAGGCGTCAGAACTTCGGCGAGCAGGACGTTGGTCGGACGATTTCCCTCCATGACCCGGTGGGCCACCACGTGGTCGGGGGTGCCCTCATCGCGCACTTCGCTCCTTGTCTTGCCAAAGGCGAGCGCCTCAGCTTGGGCGAAGACATTGGACGAGAGAATGTCGTGGTGACCCGCGAGCGGAGTGAGGCTCTTGGCGAAACCAATGAGGTCTACGGGGACGATCGTCGTGCCCTGATGAAGTAGTTGGTAGAAGCTGTGCTGACCGTTGGTCCCGGGTTCTCCCCAGTAGAGTGGCCCGGTCTCGTAGTCAACGCTGTCGCCATCGATCGTCACGTGCTTGCCATTGGACTCCATGGTCAGCTGTTGGAGGTACGCGGGCAACCTCTTGAGGTACTGCTCGTAGGGCATCACCCCCACGCTCGGGCACCCGAGGAAGTTTCGGTTCCAGACAGCGATCATCCCCATCAGCACCGGAAGGTTGCTCTCGAAGGGCGCGGTTCGAAAGTGTTCGTCCATGGCGTGAAAGCCCGCAAGCAACTCCTCGAAGAGCGCCGGACCGAGCGCGATCATGGTGGAGAGACCGATGGCGGAGTCCATTGAGTAGCGACCGCCCACCCAGTCCCAGAAACCGAACATGTTGGCGGTGTCTATGCCGAAGGCTGAGACCTCGTTGGCGTTGGTGGACACCGCAACAAAGTGTCGCGCGACTGCGTCGTCAGTGCCGATCTGCTCCACCAGCCACGCGCGAGCAGAGCGCGCGTTGGTAAGCGTCTCGATGGTCCCAAACGTCTTTGACGAGATGATGAAGAGGGTTTCGTCGGCGTCCAGATCGCGCAGCGCCTCGACCAGGTCGCTCGCGTCCACGTTCGAGACGAAGCGAAATGTGAGGTCGCGCTGACTGTAATGGCGAAGTGCTTCGTAGGCCATGACGGGGCCGAGGTCGGAACCCCCAATCCCGACGTTCACCACGTTGCGGATTGGCTTGCCGCGGTACCCTTTCCATTCGCCCGATCGAACCTGGTTGGCGAAGATCGTCATTTGCTCTAGCACGGTGTGGACTTGTTGCACGACGTCATGACCGTCGACGACGAGTCGGGTGCTCGATGGCATTCGAAGCGCCGCGTGCAGGACCGCGCGATCCTCTGAGACGTTGATATGTTCACCGGACAACATCTGGTCACGACGTAGTGCGACGCCCGATTCCGTGGCGAGCTCCAGCAGCAACTGCAACGTCTCGTCAGTGATTCGGTTCTTCGAGAAGTCGAAATAGATTCCCTCGGCCTCGACGTGCAGTCGCTCCCCGCGGTAGGGGTCGTCGGCGAAGAACTCTCGAAGATGCCGCTGGCCGATTTCGTTGAAGTGCGCCTCCAATTTCTTCCAGGCGGAACGTTGACGCAGAGGGGGAATGCTCACGGGGTCTCCTCGGACTCGACTAGTTGCATCTCTATCCTCTCAAGAAGTGACAGCCACTGTTGATCGGACGCTCGTGCGCTCGTCCCTGTCGGCACTCTTTTGACGTCGTTCGACGACCAGAGGTGGGGCGGTCGTGTTGTGGCGTTGGAACGTGCGAAGCGACGCCCTCGCGAAGACCTTTCGAATGCGACTTCCGTTGGCGTGCTGAAGTGATGCGAATGACGCATGAACCCCCCGGTAACCTGGCGCGGTTTGCGACGTCATCCGAGCGACGCGAACCCAGAGCGACCTTAAAGGTCTGCTGGGAATCTCGAGCTGTTTTTCTAACGACTGCGTAAACTCGGCCAATTTGACAAGGACAGTCTCGTTGGCCCGCTGTGCAGTGCACGCACGAACACGCCCCGGTACGTCGTAGTGTCCACTGGCACCGCGCCACCACATCTCTGACGTAGCGGCCTATCGCAACTCAGATGGCGGACCAGCCATTATCAACCGGCACGATTGCCCCGTTCACGTTGCTCGCCGCGTCTGAGGCGAGAAAGACGATCACTGACGCCAACTCATCAGCCTGCGCCACGCGACCAACGTTCGCGGTGTAACCGCTGATAACCGACAGACCAATCGCGTCGGGCGCCATAGTGACCTCCAGACTCGTCGCAACGCCACCGGGCGCCACGGCGTTGACACGGATGCCCTTCTCGCGGTAGATCACTGCGGCTGACTCGGTGAGACCTATGACGCCGTGCTTGGAGACGGTATACGCAGTCCCCGCGGCGCTGCCACGAAGGCCAGCTTCGGACGCCGTGTTCACAATGGCGCCTTTTCCTTTGGCCAACATATGGGGCACCACCGCGCGCGTGAGAAGAAACGGTGCGGTCAGGTTGACGCGAAGAACGTGCTCCCACACGGCGTCGCTGACTTCGTGTGGGCCGGTCATGTCGTCCATGATGCCGGCGTTGTTGATGAGGACATCAACGCCGCCGTATGTGTCGAGGGCGACGGCGACGATGTGTTCGACCACGCTCGGGTCGCTGAGATCGCCAACGACCGCCACCGCCGCTCCGCCCGCAGCTTCAATCTCGGCCACCACCGCCTGGGCGGTCTCGCGGTGTAGGTCACCGATCACGACCTTGGCGCCTCGTGACGCCAACAGCAACGCCGTGGCCCGACCGATGCCGGCGCCGCCTCCGGTGACAATCGCACTCTTTCCCTCAAAATCCATGCTCACGGGAGTCTCCTCTTGATCAAGTTCTACCGTCGTCTCAGTCATATCATCGGCCCGCTAGGGCATTTCGACCCGATGTTCGCGTCCGAAGACGACCAAGGCGAGTGTTGGTTCGAGCCACATCCCGCGGCGTGCGATGGATACGAGCCATGACGACCTGTACGGTGGTGGATCGAGGAATCGGAGAGAAATCGTGAGCGCACCAGATCGGTATTTTGACAACGCGGGTCGTGATGACGTGCTGAGTGGCGGTGTGAAGATGATTCCCATCGTCACTCAGAGCGGCACCTTCAAGGTGTGGACCAAGAGGGTCGGCAATAATCCCTCGCTCAAGGTCCTGTTGCTGCACGGAGGACCCGGTGGGACCCACGAATGCTTCGAGGCGTTCGACAGCTATTTCCCTGGCGCGGGCATCGAGTACTACTACTACGACCAACTCGGCTCGTGGCGCAGCGATCACCCTGAGGATTCCTCTCTGTGGGAGCTCGACCGTTTTGTCGAAGAGGTCGAGCAGGTTCGCGATGCGCTCGGACTCACGGCGGATGACTTCGTTCTTCTCGGTCACTCGTGGGGCGGGATCTTGGCGATCGAATATGCACTGAAGTATCAGCGCAATCTCAAAGCGCTCGTCATTTCAAACATGATGTCGAGTGTTCCGGCGTACAACGCCTACGCACGCGACGTCTTGATGCCCGAAATGGACCCGGCGGCACTCGCTGAGATTATTGCCTTAGAAGCGAGCGGCGACATAGAGAATCCTCGCTACATGGAGTTGCTCATCGCCCAGCACTACGTCCATCACGTGTTGCGTATGGAAGTTGAGCAGTGGCCTGAGCCGGTGCAACGCCTCTTTGCACACATGAATCAAGCGATCTACGTGAAGATGCAGGGGCCGAGCGAGTTGGGTATCAGCGGCGACGCCACGTTGGCCGCCTGGGACCGCACAGGGTCATTGAGCGACATTGAAGTGCCGACGCTCGTCATCGGAGCACAGTACGACACCATGGACCCGGCGTTCATGGCGATGATGGCGAGCAAGTTCCCCCATGGCGAATCACTGACGTGTCCTTCGGGGAGTCACCTGGCGATGTACGACGACCAGGAAACCTACTTCGCTGGTCTCATCAAGTTCCTGCTCGGCCTCGACGTGGGTTCTCGCACTGACAGCTGAACTCAGCGCGCGTGCAGTGGTGCACCGGGAGGTACGCGGTGTTCGTCGAGAAGCCGGGTCACCTCGTCGTCGGTGGTTTGTTCAAAGTTCTCATACCATTGGCCAACGGCTCGAAACTCCTCGGGTGTTGAGAGACAGACCACCACGTCGGCGATCTGTCCGATGGCGACGCGCGCTTCACGCGACGCAACGGGTACGGCCACCACAATCGCTCGGGCGCCACGCTCTCTCACCACGTGTACCGCAACGCGGGCGGTCGCACCGGTTGCCAGCCCATCATCGACGATGATCACGGTGCGTCCGATGAGTGAGACCGGTTGGCGTCCCGCGCGGTAGTGCACGAGGCGACGCCCCAGCTCGGTGCGCTCGCGCTGTTCAACGGCGGTCATCTCGGCTTCGCTGAGGGCGAGACGGCGAATGAGTTGTGTGCTGAGCACCTTGGCGCCACCTTCACTGATCGCGCCGAAGGCAAGTTCGGGTTGGTCGGGGACCCCCAACTTTCGTACCAGCAACACGTCCAGAGGAGCGTTCAGTAGTCGAGCCACTTCCGCCGCCACTGGCACGCCACCACGAGCGAGTCCGAGCACGATCGGCTCTTGTGGCACAAAAGAGCGCAACGCAGCGCCTAGTCGCTGACCCGCGTCAACTCGGTCGACGAACGTGACGAACTCGGACATCAGAGTCCGCTCGGATACGTCTCGGGCGGTTCACCGCGGTCCCACAGACTCGTCGTCTCGAGTGGCTGCAGGGCACGAGTGCGATCAATGTGCACCACGACGTCGAATTGACGAACCAGGTCGGCGGCAAAATAGTGACTCTGTAGTTCGGTCTCGGGCCGATAGATCACACCTATCGCACGCTCGAGTCGGAGCGCGGACAATTGCTCATCAACCGCGAGGTCTTTGGTCGTCAACCAGTACTGCGGCGTCGACGCTTCGTGCAACAACGCCTCGTGACTGTCAACGCGTGCGGGGCGGACCCGCTTTCGCTCCACCGGTCCTCCCCAGTTCGACGCGGCGCTGACGTGACCGGCATAGGTGCTGAAACCGATGAGGAACGCATCTTCGCCGTAGCGCTGACGAGCCAGTTGGCCGACGTTCAGTTCGCCTCGACTGCCCATGGCCGTGGCGCGCGCATCTCCCACGTGTGAATTATGGGCCCAGACGATTACCTTCGCCGGCCCTCTTCGGCCTTCGAGGTGTGCGACGAGCGCCTCGAGGGTGCTCGCCATGTGTCGATCGCGCAGGTTCCATGACGAGATGCCGCTGCGGTACATCTGTCGGTAGTATTCCTCCGCGTTGTGTACGAGCAATGCATTGCGCTCGGCGCTGAACAACTCGTCCTGGGCGGCCCGCCCATCGCGGCGCAAATAGACGTCCCCACGTTCACGCAGTTCGATGAGCTGGTCGACGACTTCGTCTTCGCACGGATCTTGCACCCCCTTCGCCAAGGCGTACCCATAGGTCTGTTCGTCTTGTCCGATATGGTCAAAGCACGAATACCGCTCTCGTGCGCGCACCGCCTCTTCAGGATCCATCTTCTCGAGGTACGCGAGCACCGCTTCGATCGAAGCGCGAAGACTGTAGAGATCGAGCCCATAGAAGTGGGCCCGTTCCACAACGTCCGCGTGAGCGGTGTTGAAATCTCGAAGCCATTCAATGAACGAAACAACCTCATGATTTCGCCACATCCACGTTGGAAAGCGCCGGAAACTCGAAAGTGCCTCGTCGGCGTTGGCGTCATCGGACGCGCCGGTCACGTAGCGATCCACCCGGTAGGCATCGGGCCAATCGCCCTCGACCGCGACAACGTTGAATCCGCAGCGCTCGATGAGCAATTGCGTGATTCGCGCTCGTTCGCGATAGAACTCATGGGTTCCGTGCGAGGCCTCGCCAATCAGCACGACGCGTCGATCACCGATCGACTCAATGAGGTCGTCGTAGTCCTCGACTGCGCCCGTGATGGGTCGCAACGTCTCCTCGAGAATCTCCATCGAAGCGGGCGTTGACGTGGTTGTCTTCATAGTGGCCAATATCGCTCGTTGTCCGCCGTACCACCAGAGCCCTTGGTCACAAGTGACGCGGCGTCGTACCTGGCCCAGTGCTGACGTAGCCCGTGAGAATCCGTCCGCTGTGCGATAGCCTCAAAATGATGCTGATCGACGGTGAAATAGCCTTTGGAGACGGGGACGTCGCCGCACGCGCGAAGCGTGGCGAATCCGAAGGGTACGACGCCATTTGGGCGGCCGAAGTGGGGCACGACCCGCTGCTCATCCTCGTCGGCGCGGCGAGCGCTACGTCGCGCGTTGAACTCGGCACCGGCATCCTCGTCGCATTCGGTCGAAGCCCGATGATCACCGCCATGCAGGCAAACGACGTACAACTGCTCTCCAAAGGTCGACTGCTCCTCGGCCTCGGTTCGCAGATCAAGCCACACATAGAAAAGCGCTACTCGATGGAGTGGTCACACCCCGCTCGAAGAATGCGCGAGTACGTCCTCGCCATGCGTGCGATATGGGCGTGTTGGAACGAGGGGACGAAGTTGAACTTTCGTGGCGAGTTCTATCGCCACACCCTCATGACACCGTTCTTCGATCCGGGACCCAATCCATTTGGCCCACCGAAAGTGTTTCTCGCCGCAGTGGGTGAGATGATGACCGAAGTCGCCGGAGAAGTCGCCGACGGCTTGTTGGTGCATCCTTTCACCACCGAACGCTACCTTCGAGAGGTGACGCTGCCTGCGCTACAGCGTGGTCTCGACAAGGCCGGTCGTTCGCGAGCATCGTTTCAGATCTCGCTCTCGGGCCTGGTCGCGACGGGAAGTGACGACGCGCAACTCGACGGTGCCAAAGATCGGGTTCGCGCTCAGATCGCCTTTTACGGCTCGACGCCCGCATACAAGGGCGTGCTCGATCTGCATGGCTGGGGCCAACTCCAAGGCGAACTCAATTCCCTGGCGAGGACGGGCGAGTGGGAGAACATGGGCACGCTCGTCAGCGACGAGGTGCTTGACGCCTTCAGCGTCGTTGGTCACGTCGGCGAGGTGGCGACGCGCGTCGAGCGTCGATTCGCAGACGTTGTCGATCGCTTCAGCCTGTACACGCCGTACGCGCTCGCTGAAAGCGCCAGGAACGAGATCATCACCGGACTTCGCAGCTGAATCCTCGCTCGTGAGAGGAGTTGCCCTAACTGCCGGTCGTCCCGGCCACGATGAGACGAGTTGAGGTGCTGGCGAGCTTGGTGCACACTGAGATTGGTAGGCGAAGGTAAGTCGGCTTCACGAACGTGCCCAGTGCGACAACGACACCGTTGACGGCGCGAGCGACGCAGGCCGAAGCGGGATAGTTCGCCGTCTGGGTGACACCGTAGGCAACGCTGACGGCGTGACCAGTGGTGACGACGTGGCGTGCCGGCATCTCGCCCATGGACTGGTTACGCGCCGACGGACCAACGTGGCGACGCGAGCTCAGTGCGGGTTGCACGCTCGGCACGCCCCAGAGCGCGCACGTGTGACCCGTGTTCGTAAACACCAGCGCGACGTAGATGGTGCCCGCCGCACCTGGTCAGGGGCGCTAGTCTGTGATGGATTGTACGTTTAGGCCAGCGTG
>JABBNY010000113.1 GCA_019352095.1 Acidobacteriota bacterium | reverse complement strand
TCGCGACGTCGCCTTTCGGATCGACGTCGCGCATGATTCGATGGAGTGCGCCCGTGGCCAGTTCTTCGGCGAGCCAGAGCGTCTCATGGACGTCCTCACCCGGTGCCTTCGCGCGGTAGGCGAATCGCGCGTCAGGAAACTCACCGTAGGAAAAGAAAAGCTCCACACTCGAGCCATCGTCGCCGATGCGTGCGTCTGTCGTCAGTACCCGCAGCGCACCCAACTGGTGGGCCAAATCTGCGAAGTTCTCGAAACTTCTCAACTGGTTGTTGAGAGCACGCTCGTTGGGCTTCACTTTCGAAATCCTAGGAGGCATCGACTCACGGAACGGTGCTCCGCTCAAAACCCATGGGCCACTCTTGGAGCGGACGACCGGGCTCGAACCGGCGACCTCGACCTTGGCAAGGTCGCGCTCTACCAACTGAGCTACGTCCGCGTGTCAGTCCATAATAGCCGAAGTCATTGCTTGGGTGAACTCGCTCTTCTCAGCAGGGATCATCGGGACATTCACGCGACGATGCCGACTTCTTGTGATGATTTGAAGTGACCAAGTTTGCGGCATTGGCCTCGCTACGTTCCCGATCTGTGGGCGTCAACGTCCAGAACTACCGAAGCCGCCCTCGCACCGAGCCGCCTCAGGTAATTCGTCAACCACCGAAAAGTAGGATTCTTCGACCCTCATCACCACCAGTTGAGCAATACGGTCGCCCTTGTGCACGACGTAATCGTCATCGGGATCGAGATTGACGAGGGCGACCTTCACCTCACCTCGATACCCTGCGTCAATGAGGCCCGGCGCATTGGCGCAGGTCACCCCGTGTTTTGCGGCGAGGCCGCTGCGTGGAAGGACGAAACCCGCGTAGCCCCTTGGAATTGCGATGCTGAGCCCGGTGCCCACCATCGCGCGCCCCCCACCGGCCACGAGTTCACACCTTTCGAGCGCCACCAAGTCACATCCTGCGTCTCCATCATTGGCGAAGACCGGTACAACTGCATCGTCGTGCAACACCTTGATCAAAATCTCCATTTCGGCAGGCTAGCCCCCGCTAAATCTCTCCTTCGCGCTCACGGACTCATATTCGATAGTGTCGCACTGTGCTCGTATGGATTGACCTTGAGATGACGGGACTGGAACCTCAGCGACACGTCATCGTCGAAATTGCGACAATCATCACCGACGACCAACTAAATATCGTCGCTGAAGGACCTGATCTGGTCATCCACGCAACCCCCGACGAGCTCGCGCAGATGGGTGAATTCGTCACCGAAATGCACACCAAATCGGGGCTCCTTCGATCGATTGAACAATCGACCACCACCGTCGATGAAGCCGAAGCGGCCACGCTTGCCTTCCTCAAGACCTATATCGACGATGAGCAGAGCGTCCCACTCTGTGGCAATTCAATCGGGACGGACCGACGGTTCTTGCAGGAGTACATGCCAACCCTCGAATCCTTCTTCCACTATCGCAACGTCGACGTCTCGACAATTAAAGAGCTGGCGCGACGATGGAACCCAGAGGTGTTGTCGGCGATGCCCGACAAATCCTCCTCGCACCGTGCGCTTGACGATATCCGCGAGTCCATTGCCGAACTTGTTCACTACCGCGAGACCCTGTTCCCACCAGCAACTACGAAGTAGCGTCACGGACCATGAGCGAAACGCCCCTCTCAATCGCCGAAGCGACCGCACAAATGGTCGCGCCGGGCCAGATGTTCGAAACCGAACGAGCGGTCATCAACGGTGTGGAGATGTCGGTGTGGAAGCATGCTCCGAGCAGCCTCCGTCAGGTTTTGGACTTGTCGCTCAATCACGCCGCACGCGACTTTTTGGTCTACGAAGACGAGCGGTTTACATTTGATCAGCACTACCGCATTGCTTCGACGCTGGCTCATCGCCTCGCTGATATCGGTGTCACCAAGGGTGACCGTGTGGCAATCGCGCTACGAAATCTCCCTCAGTGGGTCTTCGCCTTCTGGGGTGCCATGGTTACCGGCGCGGTCGTTGTGCCCCTCAACGCCTGGTGGACCAGCGACGAACTGGCCTACGGCCTGACCGACTCCGGCTCCACCGTGCTGTTCGTGGACGAGGAGCGACTCGAGCGCCTTCGAAAGCAACTCGATAATCTGCCTGAACTTGAGACCGTCGTCGTCGTAAGTGACGACCCGAAGCGCCCCGCACACATCGACGCCAAGCACGATCGAATTCGCTTCGTCGGGTTCGACGACTTCCTCGGCGCAGTAGATCCCACCGCGACGCCGCCCGAGGTGCAGATAGAACCCGAGGACGACGCGACGATGTTCTACACGTCGGGCACGACTGGACGACCCAAAGGCGCGGTGGGGACCCATCGCAATGCGCTCACCAACCTCATGAGCCTCTTTTTCATCGGACAGCGATCGACATTGCGTTTCGGTGGTGGAAACGTAGACAGCCAAGGTGCGAGCATCCAGAACGCGGGACTCTTGAATGTGCCGCTCTTCCACGCAACGGGTTGTCTTGCCGTGATGGTCGTCAACACCGCGTCGGGGGGCAAAATCGTCATGATGCACCACTTCGATGCGGGCAAAGCGCTGGCACTCATCGAAGCGGAGCGACTGACGATGATCGGTGGTGTTCCCACGATCGCCATGCAAATCCTCGATCACCCCGACTTCAAGAAGTTCGACACCTCGAGTGTCCGATCAGTGTCGTACGGAGGCGCCCCGGCCCCCCCAGAGCTCGTCAAGCGAATACGAGCGGCGTTTCCCGTCGGACAGCCCGGTAATGGTTACGGGCTCACCGAGACGTCTGCGGCTGTCTGTCTCAACTCGGGGCCCGATTACGTCGAGCGACCAGACAGCTGTGGAACCGCGGTGCCGGTGTGCGAGATCGCCATAGTTCCAGAAGAATTTGAGGGCGATGAGCCCACCGACGATTTGCCACAAGGTCCAGACGTCATCGGCGAGCTCTGGATCAAAGGTCCCAACGTCGTTCGTGGCTACTGGCGAAAGCCCGAGGCGACGGCGAAATCCTTCACCAAGGGCTGGCTCCACACGGGAGACCTGGCGCGCGTCGACGACGAAGGCTTCATCTACATTGTCGACCGGGCGAAGGACATGATCATTCGTGGTGGTGAGAACGTGTATTCGGTCATCGTCGAAGCCGCGATCTTCGAGCACCCCGACGTGGCGGACTGCGCCGTCGTGGGTCTACCGCACCCGGTGCTGGGCGAAGAGGTCACCGCGGTGATCGTACTGCGACCCGGGCGAAACGTGGATGGTGAGGAGATCTCGCGGCACGTCGCCGCACGACTCGCCCGTTTCGAGGTTCCCACCAAGATATTCTTCAGAACCCTTGCGCTGCCCCGCAATCCGCAAGGCAAGGTACTGAAGCGTGAACTTCGCGACTCACTCGAAGAACAACTTCGCGCTTAACCCTCCACGAGCAGCGAGTCAATAGCGTGATAGGCATCATCACTCAACTCAACGCCAGCCGCCGCACAATTCTCTTCGAGATGGGCGACCTTGGAAGTCCCAGGAATCGGCAACACAACTGGTGAACGTCGCAGCAGCCACGCGAGTGACAACTGCGCCACACTCACGCCACTCTGTGCCGCGAGGTTGTCAAGCGGTCCGCCGCTTCGAGCCAGGTGCCCGGAGGCGACCGGGAACCATGGAATGAAACCAATGCCCTCGGCCTCGCAGTAGTTCAAGACGTCCTCACTGGAGCGATTCGTGACGTTGTAGAGATTCTGGACCGTCGAAATCGGCACCACGGTGCGCGCCTTTTTGATCTCCTCGACACTCACCTCAGAGAGCCCAACTGCTTTCACCTTGCCCTCGTCGAGAAGTTCGCGCAGCACGCCGAACTGGTCGTCAGCGTCCACTTCTGGATCGATGCGGTGAAGCTGGAAGAGGTCAAGTGATTCTTGACGGAGGCGACGAAGCGACATCTCGCATTCCTGTCGCAAGTACTGTGGACGCCCACACGGGAACCAGAGATCCGGACCGGTCCGCACCAAGCCAGCCTTGGTTGCGATCTTGACGTCTCCGTAGGGGGCGAGCGCCCGTGCAATCAGTTCCTCTGAGATGTAGGGACCGTAAGAATCAGCGGTGTCGATGAAGTCAACGCCCAACTCGACGGCTCGACGTAGCACCGCGAGCGCCTCATCAATGTCGCTCGGTTCGCCCCAGATACCTTTGCCGGTGATGCGCATCGCGCCAAAACCAAGGCGATTCACGGTCTGGTCGGCGTAGGTGAAAGTTGTTGGCTCACTCATGTCGTCTCCTTTATCCTCTAGCAACCCTATGTGCTCAAAGCAACACGGCGGTCACCCGAAGGTGACCGCCGTGTTACAGAAAGCGAAGAATTACTTGTTGGGCTGCGGCGTAATGCGCAGGTAGTCCTTCAACTTCTTGAAGCCCTTGGGGAACTTCGTCTTCGCCTCTTCGTCGCTCACGGAGTTCGCAATGATCACGTCGCCGCCGTCGGTCCAGTTGACCGGCGTCGCCACCTGATAGTTGGCGGTGAGCTGGAGTGAGTCGAGGACTCGCACGATCTCGTCGATGTTTCGACCAGTGGATGCCGGGTAGGTCAGCGTCAGCTTGACCTTCTTGTCAGGTCCAATGATAAAGACGCTGCGCACCGTCAGGGTGTCGTTCGCGTTCGGGTGAATCATGTCATACAGACCGGCAACCTTACGCTCTTCGTCACCAATGATTGGAAAATTGAGCGCGGTGCCCTGGGTCTCGGCAATGTCACCCTTCCACTTGTTATGAGATTCGACATCGTCGACCGAGACACCGATGATCTTGGTGTTGCGCTTGTCAAAGTCCGCCTTGCGAGCGGCGAAACCACCAAGCTCGGTCGTGCAGACTGGCGTGAAGTCCTTTGGGTGCGAGAAAAGAATGCCCCAACTGTCGCCGAGCCATTCATGAAAATTTATTGTTCCTTCGGTGGTCTCGGCGGTAAAGTCCGGGGCCACGTCACCAAGGCGAATCGCCATGTGTTTTCTCCTTGCGGGCAAGTCGTCAGTCCCTTGACTGAACCCCGCCAGTTTAACCATACGGTTCGTAATTAGTGCAAATACCTAGTGGATTTGTAGAGAATAGGATTTCGTGACCTCACTGGCCTGTGAAACTGTACGGATGAGTGAATCCGAACGTCCCGTTGTCGCCGCCTTTGACCTAGATGGCACACTCACCCAGGGAGGAAGCGTGTACCACTGGCTACGGTATCTGGCCGGAGACGGGACTGTTTACCGCGCCACCCTCACCTTGCTCGTCCCCCTCGGCGTCGGCGCAGTGCGTAGTGGTCGATGGGCTGACGATGCCAAAGAACGTCTGTTCCACAAGATTCTCGTCGGACGCGACCTCGAGGAAGTGCGTCAGGCGTCAAGGACATTCGCGTTCGAACACCTCGCACACAAGGGTAGGAAGAAGATTCTCGAACGCCTCGAGTGGCACCGCGAGAGCGGACACGACGTCGTCATTGTCTCCGCGTCACCTCAGCTCTACGTCGACGTCATGGTCGAGGCCACACACGCCACGGCCGGTATGGGTACGCGGCTCGCCGTTGACGCACGCTCAAAACTGACGGGAGGCTACCTCGGCAAGAATTGTCGCGGTGGCGAGAAGATGCGACGTTTGGATGAATGGATTGGCGACCAGCACTATCCAGAGACGCCAGTGATCTACGCGTACGGCAACTCACGTGGAGATCGACGCCTGCTCAAAGGAGCCACGTACCCGTTTGACGTCGGCCGACTTGGGATGTTCGGTGCCCTGAGAAACTATCCACGACTGAAGAAATCCAGTCAATGAACAGTGACTACTGCTGACGAATTGAAGCGCCCAATTCGACGATGCCACCTTCACGTCCGTTGTAGGTCACTTGAATCGAGGCGGCGCGTTCGCGCCAAGCGATCACGGTGCCGTGGTGGTCGACAATGCCCACGTTGACGTCATAGACGCCATCGAGCAGCGGTATCTGGGGAAGGTCGACACCGACCGAGTTCGGTCCTGGCATCAAGTTCACCGGGGAGCCCTGCGCATCGCTTCGCGACACGAGCAGACCACTGCGCGTGAAGACCTCCATCATGAAGTACCCGCTGTAGGCACTGTGCGCTGTGATGTTGACGTCAAAATTCATACCAGCGCCGCTTCGCACATCGAACGACCCCGAAGGCGTCGTGACCGAATCGATCGTGATATCCACCTGTACACCAGTTCGGTCCAGTTCCACCGCGTCCTCGAGCAGGTGCTCACGAAATATCCGCAACGACTCTTGCACTGGGCCGTTGGCCACCATTCTCCCTCCGTCGAGCACGATGGCGCGGTCGCACAATGCGCGAACCTGATCGGCTTGATGGGTGACGAGAAGAATGGAACGCCCTTCTTCCTGGAACGTACGAATCCGGTCAATGCACTTGGCTTGGAATCTCTCATCACCGACCGCTAGCACCTCGTCGACGACGAGAATGTCGGGATTCACGTTCACCGCAACCGCGAAGGCCAGGCGCACGTACATGCCGCTCGAATAGAACTTCACCTGAGTGTCGATGAAGTGCTCAATCTCGCTGAACGCAACGATGTCATCGAAGATGGCGTCAACCATCTTCTTTGAGAAACCGAGCATCGCTCCATAGAGATAGACGTTGTCGCGTCCCGACAACTCAGTCTGAAATCCTGCACCGAGCTCCAAGAGCGCTGCGAGGTTTCCCCTCAAACGAATCTCGCCCGACGTGGGTTGCAAGACTCCACAAATGCACTTCAAGAGTGTGGACTTACCAGAACCGTTGTGGCCGAGGATGCCTACCGTCTCATTGGTCGAGACTCGAAAATTTATGTCGGTAAGTGCGTCAAAGACTTCGGTGCTACCCGAACGCGGATGCAAGAGGCGTTCTTTCAGGGATTGATTGCGTTCGTGATGAATCTTGAACTGCTTCGAGACCCCTTCGACATCGATGACAGTTGTCATTAGAGCTCCGACTCGAAATTTCCCTCGAGACGACCAAAAATCATCAACGCCAACAGGAAAATCACGACCATCAGGGCCACCAAAGACACGTTCAAATAGAAGTACGTCGCCATCGGCCACTTGGGAAGAATATTGATGATGCCGCCATTGGCAACCGTCGACACCACCGTCGTCTGCACGTAAAAGACCCTCTGAAACGTCATGATGATCAGCGTGACCGGATTCAAGAAGTACGCCCACGCAAGTCCGTGAGCATGCAACGGGCCGGCGATCGTCTTCTCATAGGAATACACGACCGGCGACATCCAAAACCACAGTTGGAGCACCACTTCCATCAAGTGACGCATATCACGCAAGTAGACAGTGATTGCCGACATGACGATCGCGATCGATGCGGTGAGCAAATACAGCGCCACGAACGAAAACGGCAGGATCCATAGGTAGTTCCACGCTGGCGCATGGCCCAAGATGACGAGAAACAAAGACAGTACGACGAGTTGAATCGAGAAGTAGACAACCGCAGCACCCACGTTGGCGAGCGCCAGGATCTCTCGTGGGAACGAGACCTTCTTCACGAGCCCCGCGCGATCCACAATCACACCGGTCGCCATGTTGATGGCGGTCTGGAACAAGTTCCATACCACCAACCCCGAGAACAGGTACAACGCGAAGTTGGGTATCCCATTCTTCAAAATGACCGAGAACACGAGATCGTAGATACCTAGGGTCAGGGCAGGTGCCAACATCGACCAGAAGATTCCGAGTGCGGATCCCTTGTATTTGATACGAATATCGGAAAACACCAGGCTGCTGAGCAACTCGCGTCGTGCCCAAAGATTGGTCAGACGTGTGCGCAGATTCGCCCGGGCGCTGACAACGCGGACCGGCGCATCATCGAGGGATCCTCTCTGGAACCCCGCCGTGGAAGCGTCGTTCACTAGGCCCCTTGACGAAGAGCCGAACGATCGATCACTGCGTCGATGAATCCGTATTCAAGCGCCTCTTTCGCCGTAAACCATCGGTCACGATCCGAATCGGCCTCGATCTTTTCGATGGACTGACCCGTGTGAAATGAGATGCGCTCGGCGAGCTGTGTCTTCATGTAGACAATCTGTTCGGCCTGAATGGCAATGTCCGACGCTTGACCCTGCATTCCACCCATCGACGGCTGGTGCATGAGGATGCGGCTGTGCGGCAGCGAGAATCGCTTACCGGGAGCCCCGGCGCACAACAAGAACTGGCCCATCGACGCCGCCATTCCCACGCAAATGGTGCGAATATCGCAGTTCACGTACTGCATCGTGTCGTAGATCGCGAGTCCGTCAGTGACCGAGCCGCCGGGTGAGTTGATGTAGAGACTTATGTCTTTGTCGCGGTCCTCTGCTTCGAGCAGTAAAAGTTCAGCGCAAATACGGTTCGCAGTGTTCTGGTCGACCTGAGAACCCAAGAACACAATGCGCTCGCGAAGAAGCCGTTGATTCAGGTCGTTTGCGCCGAAGCCTTCGGCCATTGAGGAGTTAATCATGCGTCCAATCTACCGTGCGGGACCTCAAGCCTCTCATTCAAAGCGCCTAGAGTGATAAGTCTTGCGGGCGTGGCGGAATTGGCAGACGCGCTGGTTTTAGGTACCAGTTCTTCGGAGT
>JABBNY010000112.1:5810-8613 GCA_019352095.1 Acidobacteriota bacterium | reverse complement strand
CGAGGTCGCGTCGCCCTCGAAGCAATCACCAATTAAAACTGATTCACTGCACTAGTTGTGCACGATGCCCAGACGCTTGAGGAACGGCTTGGCGATCGCCAACTGACCCGCTGACGGCTTTAGTGCGAGGAACTCCTCGAACTGGCGCTTGGCCACCGCCTGGTTGCCCGGTGTCGAGTCGGCGACGATCGCGTAGTAGAGGCGAGGGGCCGCGAGCCGTGGGGCCAGCACGATCGCCTTTTGCAAGTCGCCAACACCGATCTTCATGATCGTGAGGTTCTGGTCTGAGCTACCCGCCGAAAACTCGAGCCACCCGGCCTGGGTGAGTGCGGCGACGTTCTTCGCGTCGATCGCGAGCACCGCGTGATAGGCGCTGAGAGCGGCGACCACGTTGCCGTTGGCCACGTCAGCCTCGGCTTCGCTGAGGTACTGCTGGACCTTTTGCTGGTTACTCAGCGCAATCGAACCAGTGATCGAGTTACCCGCTTGACGCGTAGAGAACGTGGACCAGAGAAACACACCGAGCGCGCCCGCGAGACACACCAGGCCAACCACCAGCAATCGTCGTCGTCGTAAGCGGCCAGTACGCGCCACAACGGGAGTGCGCTCGGGCGCACTCAGCGCGCCCAGTTCGTTCTTCGCTCGCGAGATGCCCTCACGCTCTCGCGCCTCGATCAGTTCGAGCTCGGAACTCGAGAGTTCACCGGCGGCGTGTTCCTTGTGGGCGTCGGCGAGTGATGCTTCCCGGAGCGCGATCTCGTCGGTGAGTTGCTCTCGACGTCTCATCGTCGTCGCCTCGCGAGGCGCACACCAATGATCACAACGATCACGAGTACGAGTAACGGCGCGAGCCACAACAGTGCGCCGATGCCAGAGGTCGAGGGGCTGAGCAGTATCGATGTCCCGTAGACGTCTTCGAGCGACGTGAGTATCTGGTTATCGGACTCGCCGGCCTTCACCTTCTTGGTGATCTCGTTTCGCACCGCAACGGCCGACGTCGCGTTGCTCTGGGCGACCGAGAGGTCCTCGCACGAGGGGCACTTCACGAGCGACTCGAGGTGGGCAATGCGCGATAGCGACGAAGGGGTGCTCGGTGTGTTCACGAGTGCGAACACACCAACGACCACCAAGGCCAGCGCCCAGAGACGAAACGAGGAGAGGATCTTCACGCGCGCACCCTCGCCAGCACGTGATCGAGTTGGGCGACGCTCACCGGTCCGATCAGCGTCGCCGCGACCCGGCCTTGACGGTTGATGACGAACGTCGTGGGCGGCGAGGTCACGCCGTAGCGGTTGGCGATCGCGCCGCCGGGATCGATGACCGAAGGATAGAGCGAGCCGTAGTGCTTGGCGAACGCGCTCGCCGACGCGAGCGTGTCGTTAAAGACCACGCCGACGACGTCAACACCGTGGTGACGTTGTTGCCACGCGAAGGTTGACAGATTCGGCGCCTCAACGACACACGGATTGCACCACGAAGCCCAAAAATTGAGCACGACCACGTGACCGAGGTCACTCTTCAACGAGAAGGTGCCGCCGCCGAGCTGGTTGGCGCTGATGGCCGGCGCCAACTTGCCCAGCAGGGGGCTGGGTGTGCTCGTGGCGTCACTCACCGGCTGGCGGGTGGCGAGAAAGACCGAGAACGCCACGATGATCGCCAGGACGGCGAGCGAGGTGACTTTGATGGTGCGCCTCACGACGCCACCTCGTCGTGGTGGCGACGGCGAAAGAAGGACACGAAGCTGCCCGCGCCGACAATGAGCCCCCCGACCCACAGCCACGCGAGTAACGGCTCAACGGTGACACCGAGCACGACCGACCCGGCGGGCAGGTTGCTTTGGACCTGAGCGCCCGAGGTCGCACCATTGCCGCCAACGGCGTCAAAGGTCACGTAGACGTCGCGCACGAGATTCGAATCGATCGCGGGTGTCCCAACGGTCTGACCGGTTCGGCCGTTGTAGGTCGTCACCGCCGGCAACAAGGTGTGTCCATCGACCCCCACCACGAGCTGGGTCGCCGATAACAACGCATCCTTTACCGACCTGAAGCCGCTAAAGGAGACCAGTTGACCGCTGACGATCGTGCGCTGACCTTTCGCCAAGGTGACCTCGCTACGCGTGGTGTAGGACGTCGATGCGACGATGCCGATGGCGAGAACGACGACGCCCAGATGCACCACCATCCCTCCGGTGCTCGGCGCGCGTAGCGCGCCACTCCAGGAACCGCGTCGCCGGGCCGCGACCACGGCACCTCGAAGCGTACGTAGGGCGGCCCCGGCGGCGAGCGTGGCGAGGAACGCGGCGATCAGCACCGCGGGGTGGCGCACATTCGCGACGACCAAGATCGCCACCACCACGAGCGACACCCACGCGCTCGTACGAAGCCGCGACCACAGGACATGACGATCAACGGTGCGCCAACTGACGAGTGGCGCGACGGCCATGAGCGCGAGGAGCACGATTGCGAGCGGCGCGGCGATAGTGGCGAAATACGGCGTTCCCACGGTTACCTGTGTGCCATTCACGGCTTCGTAGAGCAGCGGAAACACCGTACCGAGCAAGACAACGATGGCGAACCCGACGAACAAGATGTTGTTCACGACGAACAGACCCTCGCGCGAAAGCGGGTGATCGACGCCCACCGGCGAGCGCAGGGCGTCACCGCGCCAACTGAGCAGCACCGCACCTAATGCGACGGTGAAGAAGAACAACCCGATGAGTAACGGCCCGAGCGTGCTCGAGGAGAAAGAGTGCACGCTCTGCAGCACCCCCGAGCGGGTGAAGAAGGTGCCGAGCACCGTGAGT
>JABBNY010000112.1:0-5800 GCA_019352095.1 Acidobacteriota bacterium | reverse complement strand
CTGGGATCGCCACACCGCGACGTGAGTGCGAACGTGGCGATGGCGAGCGAGAGGTTCCAGACACGAAAGAGCCCACGCCGGTCCTGGACAATCACCGAATGGATGTACGCGGTCGCCGTCAACCAGGGCAGCAACGCCGCATTCTCAACCGGGTCCCATCCCCAGAAACCTCCCCACCCGAGGACCTGGTAGCTCCACCACGCCCCGAGGATGATCCCAACTGACAGCGAGCCCCACGCGAGTACCGTCCATCGGCGCTGCTCGAGGGGCCACCGGTCTTGCACGCGGCCCGTGATGAGCATGGCGATGGCGAAGGCGAAGGGCACGCTGAAACCCACGAATCCCGCGTAGAGCAGCGGTGGGTGCACGGCGACCAGGGGGTTGTCCTGGAGCAGCGCATTGGGCCCCGCACCCTGTAAGACGTGGGCGGGATTGTGCAGGAAGGGATCGGCGGGTCCCATCATCAAGAACGTGAAGAATGCCCCAATGGCGAACAACACAGTCGTCGCCCAGCCCACGACCTCGTCGCTCGCGCTTCGTCGGTAGTAGTAGATGACCCCGAGCGTGAGGCCCGCGAGCAGCAGCGCCCAGAGTAGTAGCGAGCCTTCGAGCGCTGACCACATACCGGTGATCGAATAGAGCAGGGGCGTGAACGTCGCGTTGTTCTGGGCCACGTAGGCGAGCGCGAAGTTATGGGTGATGAGCGCGTACTGCATCACCGCGACCGCCCCCACGATGCCGGCCAACGCGACCCCCGCGAACCAGAGGCTCCTCGCGTGACGCTTGGCCCGCAGGGCGAGGACCTGATCGACGATCCCACCCGCGGCGCCGAAGAACGCCACGTACAGCGCTACGCGCCCAAGCCAGGTGAGGGTCATCGCGAGGAACCGTTAGGGGCCTTCACCCGCGACGGGTGTGCCGCGATATAGGACGCCGAGTGTTTCACCATGATCTGGGTGCCATCAAAGTTGAGTGACGTCGAAGAGACGAAATGACCGACGACGACGACGGGAATGTTCGCTTGGAACAGCTGCGGGGGCGAACCGTGCGCGTCGACGTAAACCCGTCGACCCTTAGAGCCCGCGAGCACGAACGTCGCGCCATTGCTCGAACGATTAATCGAACCGGGTTCGACGACCCCTTCGAGTCGGATGACCTCAGTGCCCACGGAACTGCGATGAGCGAACACTTCGTTCACGGTCTCGAAGTAGTTGAGCGAGTGGAGCAGACCTTGGCTCAACAACGCCAAGACGGCGAGCACGAGTACCGCGAGCACGAGGATCGAACGACGTCGACTGCGGTTCTTCGACGGCGGCGGCGCGATGGGGCTGAGGTCTGATGCAGTCTCAGTGCTCGTCACGACGTCCTCGCCACCAGATCGAGAGTGCGTACAGCCCGAGTCCCCCAAAGGCAACCACGTAACCCGACACCACGTACTTCATCTAGATCGCTCCCTCACGGCGTCGCATCTCGAGCGACGTCGCAAGCGCCACCGAGCGCGACTGGTCCCGGCTCACCTCGAGGCGATAGCGCGCGCGCAAGAGCCAAAAGAACAAGAGCGTGAAGGCGATGAAGCTGATCAGCAGGGTCCAGGCCATGATGCCGTGGATCAAGAGGGTGCGATTCGCGGTGAACACGGTCGCACCCTGGTGCAAGGTCTTCCACCACAAGACCGAGAAGTGGATGATCGGCACGTTGATCGCGGAGAGAATCGCGAACACGGCGCTGCGACGCGCGCGAAGCGAAGGGTCATCATTCGCGCGTCGAAGCGCGAGGTACCCAACGGCGAGCACGCCGAGGATCGCCGTCGAGGTGAGTCGCGCGTCCCACGCCCACCACACGCCCCAGGTGGGCCTCCCCCAGATCGATCCCGTGATCAAGGTAAGGATGATGAACACGACGCTCACTTCCATGGCGCAGTGCGCGACGCGGTCCATCACCATCGAGCGTGTGCGCTTCCACAGGTACAACGCGCTCGCAATCGTCGCGGTGCCGAATGACACGTAGAGCGCCACCCACGCAATCGCGGGGTGCACGTACACGAGTCGAACCAGATCGCCTTGCACCTTGTCGGGTGGCGTGACCCACATACCGAGCCAGAACGTGAGGGTCAGCAGCGCGAGCGTGACCGGTCCAAGGAGGCGTTGGGAGAGCTGTTTCATCATGATTCCTCCAGAACACCGTAAAGGAGAATGCCGACCCCGAGATACGCGACCAGCGCGACCACGACAATTACCCACCATTGCCACAGCGCTCCATGGTTGAGCGCGGCACTAAACGAGCGTTCGCCGCTTATCAGCAGGGGTGCGAATGCGGGCAAGGTCAACACCGGAAGCAGCGTCGCCGCCCCCTCCCCGCCCGAGGTGAGCGCCCCGTACAGCGTGCCGGCGGCGGCCATGGCCCCGAGGGTGACGATGATGCTCGGCAGTGCCAACAACGCACCGTGCAGGGCCGTGTGCAACACGAGCACTGCGCCGCAGAGCAGGACCACCCCACTCACCCAGAGCTCGATCGCGAGCGCCAACGTCTTGCCGAGGAACACCCCGGCCGGGTCGAGCCCGAGCGTGGCGACCGACGCTCTCGTACCGGGCGTGCGTTCAATACCCTGGGAACGGTTGATCATGAGCAGCGCGACGAACAGCGTCACCAGATAGAACAGTCCCGGGCCGGCGGTTGAGTGCCCGGCGTGCGTTGGACCCAGGGCGAGCCCGCTCAAGAGCAGCGCCATTGCCCCAAAGGGCAATACCTGCCACAAGAGGACCCGGCTGCGCGCTTCGATGCGCAGGTCCTTCACGGCGACGAGCCACGCGATTCGTATCACGCGACGTCGCTCACGATGCGTCCACCCGCGAGGGTCAGCGTACGCGGGTGCAATGCGGCACTTCGCAGGGGATCGTGCGCGCTCACCACCACCGTCGCACCACCCGCCACGACCTCACCCAAGAGCCCATCAAAGAATGTACGACCCTCGTCGTCGAGCGACGCGTACGGCTCATCGAGGAGCCACAACTCTGGGCGGCGCAACAAGAGCCAACTGAGCCCGAGTCGACGGCGTTGGCCGGCACTCAACTGTTTGGTCGTGGTGTCAATGCGATGGGTGAGACCCACGCGCTCGACAACGCCCTCTATTGCCTGGGTGGGCCGGCCCAGTGCGCGCGCCGCGAACTCTAGATTCTCACGCACACTCAAGTCGTCATAGAACGACCCCTCGTGACCCAGCCAACCGACCCGGCGGCGCAAGTGGCGAAGGTCGCCCTCGCTGAGATCGATCCCGACGACGGTGCCGCGTCCTGAACTGAGTGCGACGAGGCCACCCAGTAGTCGCAACAGACTGGTCTTTCCCGCACCATTGGCGCCCGTGATGACACTGAGGGACCCCGCCACCAGTTCTAGATCAACGCCGCTCAAGAGAGGAAAGCCGTTCGACAGCACGACCGCATCATCCAAACGCACCACGGCGTCACCGGTCCTCAACGTGGACTACTTCTCGTATGCGGCCAGATCGGCGGCGACCATCATCTCGACGAGTCCATAGAAGTCCGTCTCGCACTTCCAGCCCAGCTGGTGCTGGGCCTTGGTGGCGTCGCCCACGAGCAGGTCCACCTCGGCGGGGCGAATGAAGGCCTGGTCGATGACGACGTGGTCCTGCCAACGAAGACCGACGGCGGCGAAGGCCACCTCGCACAACTCGCGCACCGAATGGGTCTCACCGGTCGCGACGACGAAGTCGTCGGGCACGTCACGTTGAAGCATGGCCCACATCGCGCGCACGTAGTCCTTCGCGTAGCCCCAGTCACGCTGGGCTTCTAAGTTGCCTAGGTGCAACTGCGTGTCGAGGCCGCTCTTGATGCGCGCGACGCCGTTGGTGACCTTGCGCGTGACGAATTCGAGACCGCGCCGTGGGGATTCGTGGTTGAACAAGATGCCCGAGGAGGCGTGCAGGTTGTAGCTCTCGCGGTAGTTGACCGTGATCCAGTGGCCGTAGACCTTGGCCACGCCGTAGGGACTCCTCGGGTAGAACGCGGTGTGTTCGTTCTGGGGCACGGTGTGCACGCGCCCGAACATCTCTGAGGAACTGGCCTGATAGAAACGGATCTCGGGGTCGACGATGCGGATCGCGTCCAGCAGGCGCGTCACGCCGAGCGCGGTGGCTTCGCCCGTGAGTACGGGCTGGCGCCACGAGGCCTGCACGAAGCTCTGAGCCGCGAGGTTGTAGACCTCGGCGGGGCGAAAGTCGCGAAGGACGTTGATGAGCGAGACCTCGTCCATGAGGTCGCCCGACACCAGCGTCAGGCGGTCTTGGATATGACTGATGCGCTCGAAGTTCTCGGTGGAGCTACGTCGTACCAACCCCGCTACGTCGTACCCCTCACTGAGCAGCAGCTCAGCGAGATACGATCCGTCCTGACCGGTGATACCGGTAATCAGAGCTCGTTTGGCCACCGAAAGTCCTCCAGAAAAAGGCACTGGCCCTTGGGCAGTACAAACCGCAACTCTACTACTGGGTAGGTAAATGCCACTCTGGCTCGTAGCCTTGCGCCGTGGCCCTCATTTCGATCCTGAGTTTTCGGCTCGGAGCCAGCGACGGCGTCTCGATCGAGAGCGCTAAATGGATAGCGGCGCTGCGCCAACTCGGCCACGACGTTCGAACCGTCGCCGGCGACGGGGTCGCCGACGTCATCCTCGAAGGCCTCGCCATCGACGCCACGTCGCCGCCGAGTCTGGACGAGCTGAGGGCGGCGGCATAGGCTTCTTTCAACGCTTCTTCGAAGTGCTCGAACGGCTCGTGGTGAAACTCGCCGCGCAGATAGTTGTACGCCACCGTGGCACCGGTGCAGTAGCAGCCGATGGCCATCCCTTCGATGACCGCATGCGGGTTGTAGCGCAGGATGTCGCGGTCATGCGACGTGCCAGGTTCCGATTCGTCGGAGTTGCACAGCATGTATTTCTGCATCGTGCCCTTGGGCATGAACGACCATTTCAGGCCCGTCGGAAAGCCGGCGCCACCGCGACCGCGCAGCGCACTTTTCTTGACCTCTTCGATCAACGCCGCCGGATCGGGCTTCTCGGCGAGGATTTTCCGCCACGCCTTGTAGCCGTCCATTTGTTCGTAGCTGTCCATCGCCCACGGCGTGTCGAAATGCAGCGTGGTCAGGACGACCTGGTGATCTCTCGGTGCGGGTCCGACTGCCATGATCTACTCCAACCCGTCCAGAATTTTGTCGAGCTGCTGGACGTCCAGATGCTCGTGGTAATGGCCGTTGACGGTCATCGCCGGTGCGCGCACGCAGGCCGCGATGCACTCCTCTTCCTGCTTCAGGTAGACGCGACCGTCCGGCGTGCTCTCGCCCAGCTTGATGCCGAGCTTCTTCTCGCAATGACGCACCAGCTCCTCGGCACCGTTGAGCCAGCACGAGATGTTGGTGCAGATCGCCACGTTGTGGCGGCCGACCGGCTTGGTCTCCAGCATCGAGTAGAAGCTGGCCACCTCGTAGGCCCACACAGCGGGTAGATCCAGATACTTCGCCACCGCGGTGATCAGCTCGTCGGTGAGAAAACCCTGGTTCTGCTCCTGCGCGGCGAACAGCGCCTGGATCAGCGCCGAGCGCTTGCGGTCGGGCGGAAACTTGGCGACCCACGCGTCGATGTGATGGCGCGTGTGCTCGCTCAGCACAGCGAGCGGATCGAGGTCCCTGACCTGCTCGAAATGTCCGGTGGATTTCATCAACAGTGCTCCCGTCGGTTCAGCGATCGACTTCGCCGAACACGAGGTCATAGGTACCGATCATGGCCACCACGT
>JABBNY010000111.1 GCA_019352095.1 Acidobacteriota bacterium | reverse complement strand
CTAAACCACGGCTAACGGATGACCGCCTCGGCTCAAAAACAGAAATCCAGACACCCCCACCCCCTTGCACATCATAAGCCGGCTTATTATATCCCCCCTGTGGATAAGCCTGCATATGATTTTCTCATTCTTCTCAACGACCTCGCCCGCGTCATCCGCACCGAGGCGGACCGGCGCGCTCGTGACGTCGGCGGGTGGACGCTTCTCACGTTCGCCACGCAGTGCGTCCGCTACGCAGCGAGGCGATGATGCGGTCGACGTGGTCATGGAGCTACTCTTGCGCACCCGTGTGACACGACCTAGCGTGGCAGGGTGTTCATCGCGGTATTCTCATTCTTCGTCGTGGCGATGGTGGTGCTTACGGTCATGACCGTGCGCTTCGTGATCCAACGCGACCGTGAGCGTCGTCGTGGTACCGACGACCAGCGTTAGGACTCGCGGCGCTCTTTCAATTCACGCACCTCACGGTCGAGGTCGGCAATCGCTCGTTCGATGACCGCGAGGCGCGCCGCGAGCAACGTCTCTACCCGGTCATCGACTCGATGATCCACCTGGTCTCGAAGCTTGGTGTCGAGTGAATCGACCAACGGCTGGGTGAACTGCTTGAGCCGTGACCGAAGGTCCTGAGATTTCTCGCTGTTGGAATCGTTGGTGTCATTCACGTGCTCAGACTACGCCTAGGCGGGCGGACAGTAGACGCCCGCGTTGAACTGGAGCGTATTGAACTGACCCGACCAGGGTGGACTGAGCAGTGTCGTCTCTTGGGCCTTTAGCGTGGAGGTCGGCGTGCAGGTCGCGTCAAAGGCGATGTACCCGCGGATGTTGCTGCCCGACGCCCCGGCGATTTGGATGGGCCCGCCCTGGGCGAAGGCCACCGCCATGAACACCGGCTGGTTCACGTTCACGAGGCCATAATTGCGGTACTCGGACTGCGAGGCGTAGACACCCGCCTTGAGCGCTGGGTCCACGGACGCGATGCCCTTGGACCAGCCGTTGAGCATGGCTGCCCAGTACGAGGCGTACTGGGCCATGACCGCCTTGGAGGAGCCGGCGGGTGCGTCGAGGCCCGAATGATTGTCGGGGTAGCCCTCAGGGTCGAAGATCACCCAGTCGGGCTTCAGGCCCACACCGAGGTTGCGGTACTGGTCAATCTGGGCGGCAACCCACGCGCCGGCGGCGAAACCGTGGCTGTAATAGGTCGCGGGACTTCTCGTCTCGCTGGCCATAGGCCCACTGACGGTCCAGAACGAGAGCCACGTGACGCGCTTGTGTGAGTTGTAAATGCTCTGTCCCAAGAGGAAGTCCGGTGACGAGGCGACGCTGGTCGCCGAGGTGAAGCCGACCCACGGTGCGCTCTGGGTCCCGAGTCCCCCCGTGCCACTGATGATCGGCCACCCGTTCTTGATCGCGAGGCCCCAGTCCTTGTTCGGTATCGCGTACAGACCAACTCCCTGCGGTGGTGGTGAATTGACGCCGGCGGCGAAGAGGTCAAAGCCTGATCCCAGCTGCATTCCCGTGATGCCCGTACCGACCGTTCGCGCCGCACTCCCGGCGGTCACCGATACGTCGGTCGCGGTCCAGGTCGAGGTGGCTGCCGGGTTGGTGAGGACGAACAGGTCTCCCCAGTTAGCGGCTTGCCCGGCGATCGAGAGTTGCGTGGGTGAGGCGTACATGAAGATCGACCCGGCGAGCGCGGGAGCGCCGACCGTCGAGGTCGTGATATTGGTCGCCGTCCAGGGCGACGACAGTGCGGGCGCGGCGGCGAACGTGGACGTCGGCGTTTGGAAGAGCTCCACATTCCCGTTGGGGGTGAGTCCTGCGACGTAGGTGTTCAGCGCAGTGCTCGCGACCGCGAGGGCACCGACCAGCCTGGTGGTTGCGGTGAGTGCGGTCAGGTTCTGGGTGATCCACGACGTCATCGTGGGTCCCGAACTCACGAAGAGCGTGAGACTGCCCGTCGTCGTTGTTGCCACAAAACCGTTCTGCGTCTCGGGCAAAGCCACTGGGTCACTGCTGATCGTCCCAGCCCCGGTGGTGCTGGAGAGGTTGAGCGCGGGACCCGTCAGCGTGGGTACGTTGCGCGCCGCACCCCACGAGAGCGGGATCACTTCGGCGTTGTTCGTGAGCGTGCGAACGGCGATGAACCCGTTGGTGCCGTTCACCTGCACACTCGGCAGTCCCGCCGCGACACCGACTCCGGTCTTGAGCGTGAGGTCGGTACTCGTGAAGCTCGACCACGGCGTGGGCGGAGCGATGTGACTGGCAATGGGCGCGCGTGAGGTGTTGGTACTCAAGAGGATGAGGTGGTTCGACGTACTGACGTAGAGGATGTCCAAGTTGTTCTGGGGATCAAAGAAGGGGACCGGATCCGACAGCGGCGTGGGCGTGGAGACGAGCGTTGAGACGTCGCTCCACGCGGTCGTCCCGTTCGCGTTCGAGACGAAGAGGCCGATTTGGGAGTTGGCCATGCGATAGACCAACGCGGCCTCGCCGTCCTGGCTCACGGCGTGGGGGTTACCGAGCATGGTGGTGTTGTTGATCGAGCTCTCGAAGGACTGCGCGTTCCAGGGAAGGGGGCCGCTGCCGGAGTTGATGAATTCGTAGAGCGGTAACGACGAGGGCGAGTTGGGCGTCGCGACCGGTAGCAAGAGCACCGGCAACGTCGTGCCGACCACTACCAGATTGGCCAACCAGGTGGCACGTCGAAGCTTCATTCGATTTCTTTCTTGAAGATCGTGTACCAAGAGATCACGTCACACACGTCACACACGTCACAAAAGTCTAGAGGCGTCATCACGAGCGCGGGTGTCGCAACGTGACTTCACAGTGAGTACACAAGGTCACTACACGAGTGTGGTCACGCGTCGTGGTACCGATGCGGCGCCCACTCCTCGTGCATTGCGCGCGCGAACGCTCACGACGTAGGTTCGCCCGCGTGCGAGGTTGACCACCGTCGCGCTACGTGTGACCTTTGAGATGTTGAACCATTTCGCGCCACCGTTGATGCTGTACTGGTAGAGCGTTATCGCGCTGCCTCCATCTGGAACAGACGCACTAACGACGACGCGAAAGCCGCCACGCAACGCAACGAGACTCGCGATGCTCGCACGCCCCGGTGCGGTGGCGAGTGGTCGCGCCTTGGCGAAATCGAGGGTCGCGGTGTAGAGCGTCTGTCCTTCGTAGGCGACGTTCACCACTACCGGTCCAATGGTGTCGGTGCTCACGTCGATGACGGCTCTGCCCGCAGAATCGGTGTTCACGGTGTAACTCGCGTTGCCGCTCGAGGTTGCACTCGACGGGGCCTTATTGATCATGAGCGCACCGCTCGCGGCGGTGGCGGTGACGTCAAGCGCCGCGTTGGTCAAGGGACGTGCGGCGGTGCTCTTCAGCACTGCGGTGATGGTGGCGCCGGTGTTGATGGCCGGTGCGAGGCTCGACGCGCTGAAACTGCTCTTCGTTGCGTCGACCTTGGGTTGACAGAGTCCGTTGATGAAGGCTGATCCATTGGGGCTGCCCAGACCCGACGCCATGTCGTAACCAACGCCCGCGTTGTAGCCCGCGACGTTGTAGATGTTGTTGTTACCAGTGGTGACGTCGATGAAACCGGTGCCGGCGCTCGCCATGGCGTAGAGGGCGGGATTTATGAAGCCGAGCCGTGAGGTCGAACATACCTGGGCAGCGACCGCGACGATGGCACTCAACTGCGGTGAGCCGATTGACGTGCCACCGATGCTCTGCCAACCGGTGCAACTGCTCTGGCAGACGCCGTTTGAGGTACCCGTGAAGTATTCAATGAACCCAGTGTTCGGATCGGCCATCAATGACAGGTCGGGCACCATCCGCATGGTGTTGGCGGCGGTGATGCCGGGAGCACTCTGCCAGGTCGGGCGGGGCCAGACCGTCGAGACACCGCCGCCCGCAGCACCATTGCTCGTGCCGCTGTTCCAGACGGTCTGGACTAAGGGTGAGATGCTCGACACCGTGAGGCCGCCGACTCCGGTGACGAACGGCTGTGACGCCGGGTCGTCGACGGCGAGCGACGTGGGGGCGTAGCCGTCAGTGTTGCCAACGCAGTCAGACGAGCCACTGTCACCCGCAGAGGCGATCATGGTCTGGCCCTGGGCGGCCATCTGTTCGAAGATCGCCTGTTCAGCCTGGACGTCACTGTTGGGATCGATCTCACAGAGTCCCCACGAGGTGGTGACGATCGAGGCGGTGTTGTCGTCGGCAATCTGCGCGTACGCGTCGGTCGGGCCCGATCCACCATTGGGTGCCTGGTACACGCTGATCGTGGCGCCGGGTGCGAGGGCCGACGCTTGTTCGATGTCCATCGTCGCTTCTTCTGAGTATCCGCCGGTCGGACCGCCGTCGACGTTGACGGTATTGATTGAAGGCGAGAGTCCGTAACACGAGAAGTAGGTGTTGAGGTCGCTCTGATCGTACTGACCTAGTTCGTAGATGGCGATTGTCTGGCCCACCCCGGTGCTGCCGCTCGCGTAGGCGCTACTGAGTCCGTAGAGCTGCGCTTGCTGTTGGATCGTATAGCCGCCGAGCGTGTTGGGCGTCGTGCCCGTGCCGTCGCCGGCCGAGGGGCACGACGCGGGTGTGGTCACCCGCGTCGCTGTGCGTGTGGTGGCGTGCGCGATTCCTGCGGGCACCGCAATGGATGACGACGTCGAGAGTCCGGTGATGTTCACGACATCCTTCGCCAACGCGGAGGGCAGGGTCGCGGATCGAACGAATTGTGCGGCAATGGTGCCTGAGGCGGTGCGAACGGTTTCGACGGGTGTGGCGAAAGCGCGAGCGATATCCGCGGTCGAGCCAGTGACGTGCAACAAGATGTGCCCCTTGCTCAACGAGGCGGTACCGAGTCCATAACCCGCCAGGTATGAACGCACGTGCGCCACGGTTGAGGGCGAGGCGCCGAAGTCCTTCGCGAATTCGCTCGGGGTCAAGTAGTGGTGGTAGTTGGGTGACGCGGTGTTCGAGAGACTCGCGATATACGCACTGAGTGCGCTCTGGCGCGCCTGGCGCAGGACGACGTCGAATGAGGTGGTGATCGTTGCGTTGACGATGGTGCTGGTCGGTGCCACGGGCGCTGCGTTCGCGACCACCACACGGGCTTGGCTCGCGAGCGCGGGGGTCGTCGCGAGTGAGAAGCCGGCGAGCGTTGTACTGAGCGTGAGAATGCCGAGCGTGAAGAGTCGTGGAGAGCGTCGCATACTTCTAGCCTAGGTAAGAGTTGATCTATAGCAAAGACCGGCCGCGAATCTTCACAGAATCGTTAGGTCTACCGTCATTTCAGTCTTGGGAGTAGCCGGCTGCGGCGTAGCGTGCGGAGAGGTCACCACACTCGGCACAGACCGACTCAGGGACGACTCCCCAGCGGATCATCCAACCAAAGATGGTGCAACCGAGACAGAACCCGAAGAATCCTTCGAGCGAGGCCGCCGCAATCAGCGGTACGAGGACCCATCGAGCGAGTGACCACCCAACGCTGAGCCACAGGATTGTTGCGGCACTGGTAAGCACGGCACCGATCCCTTGGGCGAACCTCTTGGGTGGTCCGGGCACGAATTTCTGCCACGCCGTGATCCGCGGGCCAGCGACGCGCACGGCGAACTGGCCCAGCGGTGACAACGTCGGACCGGTGGCGAGTCGGGCGATGAACCCGTAGGTCAACACGATGAGCATCCAGGATTGGTTGGTGACGAGGGCGATGACCGACATGGTCACGACACCGAGCGCGACCGTGCGCGCCGAGGCATCATTCACGGGGTTTGGGAACGAGAAGAGCGTCTTCATTCCATAAATCTTAGTGAAATAGTCGTGATTACGCCACTACTTCCAGAAAAGTCGTATCGTCGTCACGACACCCGTGGCGATCACCAGCCAGCGAACGGCTTTTGGTGAGATGCGGATGATCAGCATCGTACCGAGGACCCCGCCGATGAGGGTGCCGACGAGCAACATGTAGACGGCATCGAGGGCCAAGTTGCCCCTCACGATGAAGATCGCGGCGGCGCAGGCGTTGATAATCAGCGAGAGTACGTTTCGAAGTCCTTGAAGATCGGTGAGTTCGTAGGGCAGGCCAATCGCCATCACCGCAAGTAACAAGATGCCCAATCCTGCGCCGAAATACCCCCCGTAGATGGAGACGATGAAGATCCCGGCGTGCAGCGACCAACGTCGACGAGGGTGGGTGTGATCAAGGTGGGAGAGGCGTCGGGTGATGCGCGGCGCGAGCGCGAAGAGCAACGTGCCGGCGCCCACGAGCCACGGGATCACAGTACGAAAGATGCTGGGCGAACCCGTCAGCAACAAGAAAGAACCGAGTGCTGCGCCCAGCACGCACGAGGGAATGAGCGCGCGAACGATGGTGCGGTGCTCGCGCAGTTGGTGGCGAAAGCCGCGGATTCCCCCGAAATAACTCGGCAGCACCCCAACCGAGGTCGAGACGTTGGCCTGGAGCGCGGGAATACCGAGCGCGAGCAGCGTGGGGAACGTGATGAACGTGCCACCACCGGCGACGCCGTTGGCGATACCCGCGCCGATACCCGAAAGAAGATAAATAAGTTGACGCCAGAGAAACGGAAGGACGGCGACGAACATTCTTACTACTCTACGTAGGTGAATTTTTCGCGAATGAGACGTGGTAATACCTTGGTAGCGATGAAACTTCCCCTACGGTTAGCGACGTGTACCTCTTGAGCGGAGAACTGATTGTCCCGAGCGACGCGCCCAATGACCTCATTCGGGCTGCGGGCGGCATCGTGCACCGCTTCGTTTCATCGAGCAGCGTTGAGATCGCGTGCATCTACCGAGAAGCACGCGGTGACTGGACGTTCCCCAAGGGCAAACTCGATCGTGGTGAGACATTTGAGCAGGCCGCGATCCGCGAAGTCATCGAAGAGACCGGCATGAGTTGTCGCGTCGAGCGCTTCATCGGCACCACGAACTACACGCACCGCAAGGGTAAGCCGAAGATCGTCGCCTACTACCTCATGAGCGTCAACGAGGGAGAATTCGCGCCCAACGACGAGGTCGACGAGCTCGTATGGCTCCCTCTCGAGCGTGTGCGCGATCATCTGACCTGGGACCGCGATCGTGAACTCTTCGACCTGGTGCTGCAGATGCCCGAGTTGCGAGCGCGAGCGTCCTAAGAGACACGCGCGAGGAATTTCCTCGTCGCCTCGTGCTGGGGATCGTTGAAGATCGCGGCGGGCGTGCCCTGCTCGATCAGCACGCCAGCATCGAGATAGGCAATCTGATGTGCGACGTCGCGAGCGAAACTCATCTCGTGCGTGGCGATCAGCATGGTGGTGCCGCTGTGGGCGAGGTCGCGTAACAAATCCAAGACCTCGCCGACCAGGGTCGGGTCGAGGGCACTCGTGACCTCATCGAGCAAGAGCAGCGAAGGTTTCATGGCGAGCGAGCGAACGATCGCCACACGCTGCTGCTGACCACCCGAGAGTCGATCGGGGAAGTCGTTCGCCCGCGCGCGTAGACCGATTCGCTCGAGTAACTCGAGTGCCCCGTCGTTGACGTCCTCGCGTCTCTGTTTCAATGCGTTGACCGGTCCGAGCAGGATGTTGTCGAGGACGCTCAGATGCGGGAACAGGTTGAACGATTGGAAGACCATGCCGATGTGGCGCCGGACGAGATCGGGGTCGATGCGCTTGTCCTGGAGTGACTGACCAAAGAGTGAGATGGTGCCAGCGTCGATTGTCTCGAGCAGGTTCGCACAGCGCAGCAACGTGGACTTACCCGAACCGGAGGCCCCGATCAGACAGACGACCTCGTGGCGGTGCAGTTGGAGCGACACCCCTCGAAGGACCTCGTTCTCGGCGAAGCGTTTGACGACCGAGTCGAATTCGAGAACGACCTCACTCATGACCCCACCAATCGCCGTGCACGGTCGCGCGACATCAGGTGATCGGTGTAGCGGGTCATAGGGATAGTCAGCACCAGAAAGAACATCGCCGCCACGACGAGGCCGCTCTCATTGAAGACCGTCGACTGAAATATCTGTGCGGCGCGCGTGACTTCGACCGCACCGAGCACCGATACGAGTGCGGTGTCCTTTTGAAGGGAGATGAAATCGTTGAGCAGGGGTGGGATCACGGTGCGAATTGCCTGGGGCAGGATGACGAGTCGCATGGTCGAGGCCTGGGTCAGCCCGAGCGAGCGAGCGGCGAGTAGCTGTCCGTTGGGTACCGAGAAGATACCGGCGCGGATCACTTCGGCCACGTAGGAGCTGTAGGTGAGCGTCAGGGCCATGACGCCGTAGACCGCAGGTGATTGGCGTGAGAGGAAGCCGAAGTTGAGGATCGGCAGACCGTAACCGACCATCATCACGACCAAAAGTAATGGCACGCCGCGAAAGGTGTCGGTGTAGGCCGTCGCCATGATGCGAAAGGGCAACAAGACCGAGCTCTGGGTGATTCGCACCCAGGCAATGGTGAGCCCGAAGGCCAGCACCAGCACTTCGCTCAGCAGGAACATCCAGACATTGGTGAAGATGCCGTCACGTATGGCGAGAAGACCCAAACGAGGATCGCCGGTCCACGCCAGCCACATCTGGTGGGGGCTGAAGAAATCTGTGCGCAGCACCGGACGGGCGGCGAGCCCCGCCAGCCGGTCGAGCCAGGAGGCGCG
>JABBNY010000110.1:5619-8664 GCA_019352095.1 Acidobacteriota bacterium | reverse complement strand
GATAGATCACTTGAATAGGCCACGACTTGATGGTGCCGGTCGTGGCTCCCTGCGCACTCGCCGAATAGAACACAGGCTCTAAGGCGAGTTCGGGCTCGTAGGGAACGCCGAGCTTGCGCACCACGATGACGTCGAGGGGAGCGTCGAGCGCTTGGGCGACCTCGAAGGCGACGGGCACACCGCCGCGCGCGAGACCCACCACGATCACCCGCCCGCGCAGACGCGCCAACGCGCTGCCGAGACGACGTCCCGCGTCACTGCGATCGATGAAGGGCACAGCCACCTCCTCCCATCCACCTTCTCCCCGGCGCCCCACGTCGGCCAGAGCTAATAGTCCCAACGACGTCTCGTGCGGCGTAACGAAGGAATTCGCTGGTCACAAGCAGAGGACCACGACCGAAGTGTCGTGGTGAAGACGTCGACGCAGCTGCGATCGTCAGGGGGTGACGCGTACGTCACCGAGCGGATGAGTATTTATGCTCCGATATGGACAAATGCTCGAACGCACGCGCGCCATCGCCGGGGTGAACTCCTAGTGACTGGTAAGGTCGTATGGTCGCGAAACCGAAAATCGAGGTTTCGCCCGCGCGTACAGCCCGTAAGAGGCTTCGATGGGAGTTCAAATGAAGGTTCTTGTTCTTGGCGGTGACGGATTCTGTGGCTGGCCCACGTCACTTCACCTGTCAGACATCGGTCATGACGTGATGATCGTCGACAATTTGAGTCGACGCGCCATTGACCTAGAACTCGAAGTGGACTCCTTGACGCCAATTCGCCCCATTGGTGAGCGTATCCGCGTGTGGAAGGAACTCACCGGCAAGAAGATCGAGTTCGTGAACCTCGACCTCGCCAAAGAGTACGACCGGTTGGAGACCCTGCTCATCAACGAGCGCCCCGACGCCATTGTCCACTTCGGTGAACAGCGTGCTGCGCCGTACTCCATGCGCGACACCAGGTCCAAGCGCTACACCGTTGACAACAACGTGCGTGGCGCCCACAACGTGTTGGCCGCCATCGTCGCCAGTGGCCAAGACATCGCGCTCGTGCACCTGGGCACCATGGGTGTCTACGGCTACGGGTGGTCGGGTTCGGCCCCTATTCCCGAGGGCTACCTCACGGTCAAGGTGCCCACGCCCGACGGTGACATTGAGCGTGAGATCCTGCACCCTGCGAACCCTGGATCCGTCTACCACTTGACCAAGACCCTGGATCAACTGCTCTTCGCTTTCTACGCGTCGAACGACCAGATTCGAATCACCGACCTGCACCAGGGCATCGTGTGGGGCACCCAGACCCCCCAGACCGCACTCGACGAGCGACTCATCAACCGTTTCGACTACGACGGCGACTACGGAACGGTGCTCAATCGCTTCCTCATGCAAGCCGCGATTGGCCACCCCCTCACCGTGCACGGCACCGGCGGTCAGACGCGCGCATTCATCCACATCCGTGACACCGTGCGCTGCATCCAGATCGCCTTGGAGAATCCGCCCGCGCGCGGGGACAAGCCGATGGTCTTCAATCAGGTCACCGAGACGCACCGCGTCATCGAGTTGGCCGAGCTGATCTCCAAGTTGACCGGTGCCGAGGTCGCGTTGCTGCCGAACCCGCGTCGCGAGGCCGCCGAGAACGAGCTCAACGTGAGTCGAGACCGCTTCCTCGCCCTGGGTCTCAACCCGACCAAGTTGTCCGAAGGTCTCCTCGAAGAGGCTCGCGACGTCGCCGAGCGCTACCGTGACCGCGCCGACACCACCAAGATCATCGCGCGATCGGTGTGGCGTCAGGGCATGGAGACGTCACCGGACCTGGTCGAGGGCTAGGGACCCGGGCTGCTGCGCCAACGCCGCGCTCGAACGAGACCGCCGCGCGTGGTGCGCCAAAATCCCCCGGTTCACGGGTATCTCGTGTGAGACTCCCACAATGTCCAATATCTATCAGTACGTTCGCCATCCCCGCTCGGCGGAACTGCGCCAGAATGCGCCCGTCAAGACCAACGACCTGCGCAGGGTCAATCACAAGAACCCCCTGGTACGTTTCAATGCTCGCTTTGGCCTGAGGATCACCCTGGTGGTCGGTACCATGTGGGCCGCGTATCTCTTCACGATCCTCGCGCTCTTCGCGCTGCCCTCGGCGATCAAACAGGGCACCTACTTCGTGGTCGTATGGCTGTCGAGCAGTTTCCTGCAATTGGTGCTCCTACCCATCATCATCGTGGGACAGAACATTCAAGCGAACGCGGCTGACAAGCGTTCTGAGGACACCTATAAGGACGCCGAGGCGGTGCTGAAGGAGGCCGAAGAGATCCAAAAGCATCTCCTCGCCCAAGACGAGGTCATCTCATCGATCATGACGCGACTCGAGAAGCTGACCGGTCAGGCGGAATCCTCGGCGAGCACGGACTGACGAGGCGACACCCGCGAGCGGGTGCGACGCTTCGCGGCAACTAAATTGGCCTGAGGAAGAGGCCTCGAGTCTGCGCCTGACCCGTCAAGCATGACGTCGGTGTCGGCGTTCGAGGGAGCGAAGAGAAGAGTCTCGGTGCACGCGATTCAAGGATTGTTACTGGCGTCATCGACCACGCCGCCGCTGTTCAACGTGCACCGTGGCCAAGCATTGCCCGCGGCGCGATTCATCATCGTCTTCGTACCGCTGATGGCGCTCTTGTTCTACTGGTCCGTGGTCCGACGAAAGCGCAAATAGCGATGAGTGAGGTCGTGCGCTACGTCCCACTCGACGCGAGAGGGTGGCGTCTCGCGATGGGGCTTCGTCCACTCGACGAGTCCAAGTGGATCGAGGTCGACGCACGCCGCGATGAGGAACTTGCGCTAAAGAGCGCGTTGCTCGCTGACCGGCGCGATGTCGTCGTTGCGACACGAGCGCAGGGTGACGAGGCGAGTGCAGAATTGCTCGACGAACTGATGATGAACCTTCGCACGTACCATCCGTCGATCCCCATTGACATCGACCCCGACGAACACCCCATTGTCGCGGCCAGTCGACTCGTGCAAGAAGACCTGTGCATCCTGGTTCGAAGTGACCAGTGGC
>JABBNY010000110.1:0-5609 GCA_019352095.1 Acidobacteriota bacterium | reverse complement strand
ACCAGTGGCGCCTCGTGGCCGCCAGCGTGTGCTTTCCTTCACGTTGGAGTCTCATCGAGAAGATTGGCACGACCATGGATGAGATCCACGTGCCGGTGCCCGCGTACGACGAGGAGCTCAGTCACCCAACGAATGCCCTTTTTGACCGACTGAAACCCGAGCGATCGTTTTGGCGGCTCAATTGGACCATCCTGGATAGCCCGCTACTGCACCAGCCGACCGCGGTTCGATCGAGTCCCTCGGGTCGGCTCGACGACTGGTCCTTTCGTGTCGAGCGTCAGACCCTTCGTCGGTTGGCGCGCACCGGCGCGATCGTCTTCGCGATACGAACCTACGTCGACTCACTGGACGTACTGTGCCGCAGCAGTGAGGACTTCGCTTCGAACCTGTTGCACGCGCTCGATACCGCGCCACGCTCGATGCAGCGCTACAAGGGGTGGCTGGGTGTGCACGACCAGTTGCGCGAGATCTTGACCGGACGCTAGCGCTACGAGCGAAGGAGGTCCTTCGCGATGGCTATCACCTGCATCTCGTCGGTGCCCGCGTAGATGCGCAGCACCCGGGCGTCACGGCTGAGTTGCTCGACGCGAAATTCCGCGATGTACCCGTTACCCCCGAAGATCTGGATCGCGTCGTCCGCCACCTGACACGCCGCCTGCGCCGCGTAGAGCTTCATGGCCGACGCCTCGGCGAAGGTGGGGAGCGCCCCCTTAGACGAGCGCTCGATGTGAGCGAAGACCATGTTGCGTACGTTGATGCGTGCGATCTCCATGTGGGCGAGCTTCAATTGCACGAGTTGGTACTCACCAATGGGGGTGCCCCACAGCACGCGGTTCTTTGCGTATTCGATCGAGAGCTTCACGCATTCTTCGATGATGCCCAGCGCCATGGCCGCAACGCCCGCACGTTCGGCGACGAAGTTGTCCTTGGCGCTTTGTCGACCGCCGCCCTTGGGTTCTTCGCTCTCACAGAGGAGTCGGTCACGACCAACGCGCACGTCGCTCAAGAAGACCTCGCCGGTGGGTGAGCCGTGCTGACCCATCTTGCGCATTGGCCGGGCCTGTTCGAGACCGGGCATTCCCTTGTCGAGTACGAAGGTCAGCACCTTTCGGTTACGCACATCTGCACCGCTGGCGTCGTCGAGCTTCGCGTAGACAACGAGGGTATCGGCGTAGGGTCCGTTGGTGATCCAGGTCTTTTGGCCATTGAGGATGTAATCGTCGCCGTCACGCGTGGCGCTCGTGCGCATGCCCCCCAACGCGTCAGACCCGGAGTCGGGCTCGGTGATGGCCCACGCGCCGACCTTGTCAAGGGTCATGAGGTCCAAGCCCCATCGTTGCATCTGGGCGGGGGTGCCGAGCTTGTTGATGGTGCCGGCGGCGAGTCCGGTCGAGACGCCGAGCGACGTCACCAGTCCGGGGCTCACCCGGCACAGTTCAATCGTCGAGATCAACTGGGCGCTGGCGTTGGAGCTGTCGCGCTCGCGCGCTGGTTCACCCGAGATCTTGTGCGCGAGCTGGCGCTGGAAACTCTCGCGCGCCATGTCCTTCAGTCCGAAGGTGTCGTACATCTTTCGAAGGATGTCGTAAGGGGGCACACCGTTGTGCTCGAGGTCGTCGAGGTGTGGACGGATCTCCTCATCGACGAAGCGACGAACGACCGCGATGATCGCCTGATGCTCTTCGGACCACTCGTACATGCGCTAGGCCTCCCAACTGACTCGGTTCAAGGTGTTTCGATCGGTGTGCATGATGATCGTGGGGTGTTTTTGATGCTCCACGACGGTCGTCTCGTCGTAGGAGAAGTGGTCCTCGCCGATTGTGATGGTCACGTCGAAGCGAGTGGTCTTGGCGATGGCGTCGAGGTACCGGTTCGAGAGAATGCCGTAGGTGTTGGAGCCGAGCGTCGCTTCGAGTTTGAAGGTGGTCGCGTCAGGTTCAACCGTGGCGCCCGCGATCAATGCGGAGGCGCGTGGTATGAGAAAGCATCGCATCACCTCGCTCGTGTTGGCGTCCCACATCCAGTAACCGACCTCGGTGTGAAAGGGGGCGTCCTCGTCGCGTTTCCAGGCCGCGGTTCGATAATCGAGACCATAGAGAGATTGCTCGCCGTTGTCGACGGGGCCGAAGGGCTTGAACGACGTCTGCTCGCGAAAGGGGGTCTCGGCGATCTTGCCCTTGTCGTTGTGGAACGCCACGTCGAGTCCGGTGTACTGCGATTCCCACGTGCCTACGAGACCAGCCAGGGGCCCCCACTCCACGTACGCCATCAGTGACTACTCCTATGCCTCGGGCGGTACCGCCCGCGCCAGGGTAATCCTACGATGCGACCGGCTCACGCGCGGACGCGGTGCCCGCGAACTGATCGAGCAGTGCCTGGATCCACTGCATCTGGTCAGCCGCGGCGACCACTAACGCGACGCCGAGCCACGGTTGGCGGTGCGACTGGGTGACGTAGAGCGCGACGAGGAGCATTTGTGACACGACACGTCGTCCGCCAGATTTTCCCGAAACCCGTTGGATGATCCGCTCGCTCGTTGCCACGACGTTGTACCCGGGGATGAAGGCCGCCACCCCCCATTTACCATCGAGTTCTCTCAGTCCCAGTGCGAACAGTGCCGTTCCCGCGGTCAAGAGCGCTAAGCCCGTGTCGATGGAGGTCTCGGCTAACCACAACGGCATCGGCGCATGCGAGCCCGGCCAGTGCGCGAGTGTGCTCGTGACGATGCCAATACCTGCGAAAATGGCCGCGACGCCGTAACGCAACAACCATTGAAGGGTCATGATCAGGGGAATTGCTGATGCTACGGATTCTTGATGGGTCGTGTCACCGTAGGGGCGTGTGACGTCTGACCAACTCGTACCGGTCCACACGCGCCATTGACGCTCACCGCTGGGGTCTGGATACCAACCCGGCGGCACCTGGTTAGGTGGCGGAATACTCATCGCACTAGCCTCCCATACAAACGACTGAAGGAGGACCGATGACTTCGCAACGCGGTGCGACGGCCCCAACATCGGGCACACAGGATCAGGTTGCCCTTGACGAAGTGGCACTCGATCAGGCAGTCAGCGACGTCAGTGCACGAAGCGAGACGTGGGTCAACACTCCCGCCAGCGAGCGCGCCCGCCTGCTCGAGCGCATCGTGCACGACACGTTCGAGGTCGCAGAAGAGTGGAACGCGCGCGCGTGCGCCGCGAAGGGTTATGACCCCGATGGACCAGTCGGGGGAGAAGAACTCTTCAGCGGCGTTGGCACCTTCATGCGCATGGCGCAGGCCTTTCGTCAATCGATGGTCGACATCGCCACCAAGGGTCGCCCGCAGTACCCCGGGCCGGTGCGCCACAAGCCGGGCAATCGCATTGCCGTCCAGGTGATGCCCGCCAGCGCCTTCGACAAGGTGCTCTACGCCGGCATCAGCGGTGAAGTGTGGATGGAGCCTGGCGTTGACGAAGCCCAGGTGAAGGCGGGTCAAGCCCAGGCCTACGCGTCGCCCGCCGATCATGCGGGCGTCTCGTTGGTGCTCGGGGCGGGCAATGTCGCGTCACTCGGACCGCGCGACGTCTTGAGCAAGCTGTTCGCCGAGGGCAAAGTCGTCGTCCTCAAAGCGAATCCGGTGAACGACTACCTCATCCCCTATTGGCAAAAGGCCATGGCGTGCCTGATCGACGCGGGGTTCCTTCGCATCGTGAGTGGTGGCGCGCACGTAGGGGCGTATCTCACCAATCATCCCTTGATAACTGACATCCACGTGACGGGCTCGGATAAGACCCACGACGCGATTGTCTTTGGCACCGGGCCCGAAGGCGCACGGCGCAAGGCGGACAATGAACCACTGATCACCAAGCCGGTGAGTTGTGAGTTGGGCAATGTGTCGCCCGTCGTGATCGTACCGGGGGTGTGGAGCGCCAAGGAGGTCGAGTATCAGGCGCGCCACGTGGCGACGATGGTCTCGAACAATTCGGGGTTCAACTGTCTCACGCCCCGGGTAATCATCACCCACAAGGACTGGGCCCAACGAGAGGAGTTCTTCGGCGCTCTCGAAAGGGTGTTCACGTCGCTGCCCACGAGAACGCCGTACTACCCGGGCGCCGAGCAACGCAGAGCGCAATTCCTCGAGGCCCACCCCGACGCCCATCAGATTGGTGAGGTATCGGGTGAGACAATGGCCTGGACAATCGTGCGCGACGTGGACGCATCCAACATCGATGACATCTGTCTCAACGTGGAGGCGTTTTGCGCTCTCACCAGCGAGACGGCCCTCGAGGCGTCGTCGCCGGCTGAGTTCATCAAGAAGGCGACTGATTTCTGCAACGACGTCGTGTGGGGAACCCTGTCAATGACGCTGCTCGCCGATCCGCGAACAATGAAGGACCCCGAGACCGGACCCGCGATCGAGCAGGCGATCGCCGATCTGCGATACGGCTCCATCGGGGTGAATATCTGGCACGCGATGAGTTTTGTCTTCTCGAGCACCGCGTGGGGCGCGTATCCCGGTCACACCGCGAGCGACATCCAGTCCGGGACGGGGTTCGTTGGTAATTCGTACCTGTTCGCGCGACCACAAAAGTCGGTCGTGCGTGGGCCTTTCATCTCGAATCCCTCACCCGCGTGGTTCGCGACCAACGCAAACGGTGGCCAGGTCATGCGAAAGCTCCTCGCATTCGAAGCGTACCCGTCATGGTTGAAGATCCCCGGTCTGATGGCGGCCGCGATGCGCCACTAGGGTCGCAGCGCGAGAACGGTACTGACACCGATCGCGGCGCAGGTCTTGGTGCCGCACGCAACGTCCACGAGGGGTGAAGGAACGTAGCGAAGTGGGTGCACGACGTACGTGGAATTCGAGAGTGTTGCGAGCCAGGCACGACCCGAGGCGCTCTCTCCGACGACGACGCACGTACTGAGCGAAGTACACGCGAGGGCGTTGGCCTTGACGGGCAGGGCACTGACGCGCCACAGTCGTCCGAAGGTCGAGGTTCGTACGACAACTGACGTGGTGGCGGCGTTCGCAATACCCACGCACTTGAGACTGACGCAGTGCAGCGAGACCAGGTTCGCCCAGGAGGACGGGGTGGTGCGTGCGAGCCACGTGACGCCCGCGTCATGGGTCACCTCGACGTCCAGTGTCCCCGCGCCACTCACGGCACTGACCATGCACGTGAGCGTGTCGGTGCACGAGGCGCTCTTCACCGTCTCGGCGAGCGTCCAGGGCAGTGGTGAGGGGGTAGACCACGTGACGCCGCCGTCGCTCGTGAACGAGATCGCCGTCAAGCTCGCCGAAGTGTTGGCCGAACCGTTCGTCGAGGCAACGTTCACCAGCGCGGCGCACGAGTCGGTGGCGAAGCAATCGAGCGCACGTACGCCCTCGCCACCGAGCGGCGCGTTTTGAACGCTCACCGATTGCGACGACGCGTTGTAGCTCCAGAGGAGTGTACCGCTCGGTTGAATGCCACCGATGAGACAACCGGTTGCCCAACACGAGACCGACGTGATCAACGAAGAAGGAGCGGCGGGAACGTTGAGCGAAGACCAGGTGCCAGTTCCTTGGCGGTATTCGCCGACGGAGGTGGGAACGAGTTGGGACCCGGTGGTGCCAACAGCGATGCAGG
>JABBNY010000109.1:2401-8671 GCA_019352095.1 Acidobacteriota bacterium | reverse complement strand
CACCTTAGGCGCGGTCCTCTGGTTAGGCCTCACCAACACTGCACGAGAGACGCTCGGCCACTTCCCTGTGGTCACCACCAGCCGTAGCACCATGTACCCACTAGGCACGATCGACAACACGAACCCGTCGCGGATGTCGCCGCCGGGACCCGACGCACTGGCTGGCTACCGACGCAGCTACGTCAATGATTTCACGGGTTCGACAGCGCCCCCGGGGTGGTACCTCTTCTCGGGTGTACCAAGTGGCGACCCCAGTGGGCAGTTCGGTGCGCGCCACGTCGTCTTCGCCAACGGCATGTTGCAATTGAACACGTGGAAAGACCCTAATTACTCGAACAAATGGGTCACCGGTGGTCTGTGTCAATGCGGACTCCATCAAACCTACGGCGCGTACTTCGTGCGTTCACGCATCACGCGAGCGGGACCGAATGAAGTGCAGCTCCTCTGGCCGACATCCAACAACTGGCCTCCAGAGATCGACTTCAACGAAACCGGAGACTCGGTGCGTTCCAGCTCATGGACGGTGCATTGGGGCATTACCAATCACATTGACCAGCGCTCGATCTTCATCAACATGCTCCAGTGGCACACGTGGGGCGTCATTTGGTCACCCACTTCAATCGTGTTCACGGTGGACGGAAGAAAATGGGGCGAGTTCCGGACCCGGGCGAACATTCCCAAGGAACCAATGTCGCTTCATTTCGAGCAACTTGCGTCGTGTGCGAACACACGGTACTGCCCGAGCGCGCCCGCGTCCATGCAGATCGATTGGGTAGCTGAGTACACGCGCACCACTACGCCGTGATCGAACACTGCCTCGCAGATGGTTCGCGCCACTCGATCGACCTGAACGCGCCGCGACAACCATCGCTGCAGCGCTCAGGTGAGAGGTAGCGGCGCATCACGTTGACGTTTCCGCAGGTGTGTCCACAACCCCGTTCGACGCCACATGCATGAAGGCATGCACGAGTCAGGTAGTACGGTCAGTGTCATGGTGGTTCCGCGAGCCGGTGCAGGTGTGCACGTTAGCCATCTGGGCACCGGACCCGTCGTTCACGTGTGATGGTTCTCGACGGATATCGCCAATGAGATTCCCGCGCCGACGCAGCGCATGGATCACCGGGCACGACACGGCGTCCGCTCGAAAGATCCGTCCGGCCCAGCCAGACTCTGCATTCGACGTTCGACCCGCGCGAATCATGATGGTTGACGTTGAGAAGCCGGCACCACGGTTCGCACCTGATGGCCAATTCCGTGACGCATGGACCATCCTCTGCCTTCGACACGTACCTCGAGCCATCGTCGTGCTCGACTTGAGTGCGAGTACCGACGTGAACGAGACTCGATTGCAAGAGGAGTACGCCAAAATACTCACGTCACACCGTGACGAACCCGTTCTCACGCCCAGCACAGCAACACCACCGAGGATTAGTGTCGTCGTACCCACCATTGCTTCGAACATCGAGGAACTCTCGCAGTGTGTGGACCACCTCGCGCAGTTGGAGTATCCGGACTATGAGGTGCTATTGATCGACAATCGGCGCACTGTCCCCAACCCCGATCCATTGGACCGGCTGACACGTGACAAGCCGTGGATACGGGTGTTTCGAGAAGAAAGACCTGGAATCTCGGCCGCACGCAATAAGGGGATCAACGAGTCAAGCGGCGAACTCATTGCCTTCACCGATGACGACGTTCGTGTGGACCGCCAATGGTTGCAAGCAATCGCAGACCGGCTCGTACGTGATCCGACACTCGACGCAATCACGGGTCTCGTGTTACCAGCCGAGCTGGAGAGCGCGGCACAGATCTGGTACGAGCAATACTTTGGTGGGTTCGGTGGGGTGCGATCATTCCAATGCGTGACGGTGCAGCTCAAGCCGGTCCGGACGCGCTTTTCGATTCCGGGCCGACTGAATGAACTCGACACCAATGAAAGAGTCCTTCGAAGATCATCACTCTATGGGGTCGGTCGCTATGTTGCGGGTGCGAACATGGCTTTTAGAAGGACCGCCCTCGCGCGAATTCGAGGTTTCGACGTCGCGCTGGGAACGGGCACGCCGTCACGCGGCGGCGAGGATCTGGCGGCGATCATCAGCGTTCTCTGGAGTGGGGGGCGGGTTGGCTTCGAACCGGCCGCATTCGTCTTTCACAAACATCGAAAGGAGTACGCGCAGTTGCTCACACAACTTGACGGAAGTGGTATCGGTTTCACGGCAATGCTCACATCACTCGTTCGTCGAGATCCGCGACACTTCGTGGCAATGCTTGCTCAGTTACCACTCGCGAGTGCGCGACTGGTAATGCAAAGTGCGCAACGCACCCAAGGGAAACCCATCAATGGACGCGGACTCAAGAACACGTCGCGCGCACACTCGTACCCGTCACGACTGTTCTATCGAGAGTTCACCGCGTACTTTCGCGGTCCGATCACATACGTTCAAAGCGTGATCGACGTCCAGCGATTCAGAGAACACTGATCGCGCCCGCAGCGTCACTGCGAGTGCTACGGCACAACAACATCGATCCTCTGGATACGCCTCAAGAGGACGGGCAGGAAGATGAGACCTTGAATACCCGAGGTGATCAGGGATGCAATGCCAACCGCCGCCAGGGCGAAATGTCCGATGAGTGAAAGTACCAGTGCGAAGTACACCAACGTGATGATGAGCTGGCGGATCGCGAGCCACCACACTCGCTTGTCGAGCCACGCAAACGATGTGTAGAAGATCGTCACCGCGCTGCCCGGGAGCGAAAGCAGCAACATTCGCAGCAACGTCGTGCCGTGTAACGCATAGGTCGCGCCGAACACACTCAGGAGCTGCGGGGCGAAGATGACTCCGATGAGGATGCACGGTGTCAGCACCGTGATGCCGGTCCACATCGTCGTGATGGCGTGTCGGTGGAGCGATGCGGGTTCCGAGGACGCCTCGACAATGAACGACGTCGCGATGTTCCAGAGGAACATGCTGAGCCCGCTCGCAATGAGTGCTGGCAGGTAATAGTGAGCGTTGGCCACCGCCCCGAGTCGCTCAAGCACGATGAGCGCAACGATTGTCGGCGTGAACATCGCCAGTAGAAACGTCGCGTACTGCGCGACGGCGAGTTGACTTATCTCGCGCAACGAGGGCAGCCGTTCGCTCGGCGCACTTCTCAATTCATGAGCCGGAATGCGCCACCTGAAGAGATACACGTTCACCACGATGACCATCAAGACCACCGGCGCCGACCACGCAAGAAAGATTCCCTGACTCGCCGAAACGCCGATCAATGCTGAGAGGAGCACCAGTTTCACCACCGCAAAGATGATGTTCTCGACTGGGACCCATCGTGACGCACGAAGACCAACGAGTGCAGAATCTTGGAGGACGAAGATCGTCCAAAAGAGCACTACGACGACGAACAAGACCCGCCAATGGACGCCGGCAGGGAGGAATCCGTTCGATAGCCCCGATACCACGTACGCCGCACTCACGACGAGAGCCACGGATTCACACAACACGTAGGCGCGAGTGACGAAACGACGCGTCTCTCTCCCCGCAATCGGCAGGAATCGCTCAAAGAGCGTGCCGAAGCTCAGTTGGGCGATATTGGCGAGCAACATCATGGCGGCGATCTCGGCCGACGTGCGTCCGACAACGGTCGTTGTGGCGAGGTGCGCAGCAATACCCCAAAAGACGACGCCGAGCACCGCCGTGCCGCCCGAGGAGATCATGAGCGCAAGTGCGTTGCGAACGAGCTGTCCGCCTACCAGGTGCACTCGAACCGCTCGGCGCCCGCTTTGGCTCACTTGAGCCGCCGCGCCGGCACTCCGCCGTACAGGCCACCCGGACCGATGTCTGATGCAACAACCGCGCCAGCGGCCACCGTCACGCCATTGGCAATGCACACTCCGAGCAGAATGATCGCTCGAGCCCCCAGCCAACAGTGACTCCCGATGCGTACCGGCAAATATGACGAGGTCGCCTGCACTCGGTCGGCTTCTCCGCGTTCATGTGTCGACGTGACAATCATGACTTCGGGCCCGATCAGAACATCGTCACCGATGGAGACCGAGCCTCGACCCTCGATACGCACCCCACGATTCGCCCAGGTCCGAGCCCCAACCGTCAACTCGGCGGTCTGAATACGTGCGCCACTGAACCCACACGGGGTGACGACCCCGAAACCTGACGCTTTGAGTACCCGAAATACGAGCCACTCAGGAAATAGGTCGGAGGGAAGGAAGTACCTGGTGAAAATGGATCGCAGCACGTCTCGCGGCTCGCGAAGGCGACGGACTCGCGCCATCTGACGACGCAGGAAGTCAGGCCCCGCCAACGGGTCATCCGGACGTGCACCAGATGCCGCTCGATTCATGGTGTCACCCCCAGCTCGAGCACCGAAGCCGTTGGCCAACGTGCGACAACGCGATAGTTATCCTTCACGAGGTTCGTTTGGAGACTCTTGATCCAACCTATTGGATAGCCCGCCAGTATCTCCCCCCACAGTTCTTGTGAACGACTCAGCACTATCCAGCGCGGACGCGCTTTGAGAAAACTCTGCAAAACCTGGCGCGGGGTCGGCGTCGACTGGCGGTCCGCGATGAAGAAGTCGTGCTCACCCAAGTCGCGTTGTCCCATTGGAAGATACGTCGACACCACGCCGATGGCCTGGCCCGCATGCGCGTGGGCGTACGTGTAGTTCACGGCAGACACTTCGCCAAGAGAGAATGCTTCGTACGCATCGTTACCGCCTCGTACCACTGTAGTTCCGAGAGAAAATGCGAGCAGGACGACTCCAACCAACGTACCAACGACAAACCGATGACGACTTCGGTGACGCGACGTGGCCCGGGGTGTTCTCAGAAGCGCACGCCGGCTGGGTAGCAGGGCCGACGCCGCGAGCAGTGCGGAGAAGGGCAGCGCGAAAAGCACCACCCGCAGCAACCCCTCTCCCCCATAGTTCTGAACGGCGAGCAACACGAACGGCGCTACGACCAGTGCCTCCAACGAACGTGAGTCTGGCGCACGACGCAGGGCCCCAATGCCAGCGAATAGGTACAACATGACAATGATCCCCATGCGCCACTGAACGATGAGCCTGTGGCTGGCGCTACCCGTCACGCGACTGGTGACGTTGGAGCCGACCGTGCTCGATATCTGCCCGATTCCCCCGAAAATGTCGTTGAGGTGCCCAATCCAGTAATTACTGGCGCCCAGACTGAGCCAGCCGACAGCGAAGAGCGCAGCAACGATCACAAGTTCTGGTCGCCCCAGTCGCCGCGTGACCAGCAGTCCCGCGAGCGCGACAATCAATGCGTAGGGCGTCAGTTGATGCGACATCACCGACGCACCAATGATCAGCGTCAGCAGTACGAGAACCCACAATATTGTTGGCGCACCTTGCGTCGGTGCGGCATCGTGGCCATTGAGTCGACGAAGGGTGACGGTGTAACGCGCCTGTTGAACAAGCGCGCGTATACGTAGATCGAGAGTCTTGGCTCGGCCGAACCGCCTCGGTCGCCAACAGGAAAAAACTGCGGCTATGACGACAAGAAAGAACAGATAATTAAGCGCCTGGGGTGAAAAATAATCCTGATATATCCAGTTGGTCGTATAGAAGAGCGCGACGCCAAGAAACGCAGTGCGTCGATTCACTCCGCTGCGGGCGCCAATGGCCAGAAGTGGCGCTAGGTACAACAACTCTATGAAGACTGGAAACCATCGAAGCAGTGCCAACGCGTTGGGCTGTCCGGTGAATGCCACGAGCACCGCCGCCAGGGAAAACCCTCCCGGCCACGAAAACCGAGCGTCATAGTTGTTGAGGACGTGCCCGTGTTGGACGATGTACTGGGTGAATCCGGCATGAATCCACGAATCGGTCAGTGCAGATGTGGGCTCCACCGCCGAAGCGGTGCCGTACAGGAAGACCACCAATACCACCAGCGCAACGACGAGACGACTGGTTCGCACCGGCGTTCGAAGCAGCGCGATGACGAAGCTGGCGACAGCGAGCGCCAAGCCGAGAAAGTAGGTCCATCCCAGAATCGTGACCAAACCCAGTAGATCCATGTGGGCGAAGTTCGCTCGATGGACAGTGATGAACCACAGCGCAAGAGCGACCGCGGCCAGCCCGAGTGACCACCCGTCAACGTACGATCGGGCTACCTGATTCCAATGCGATGGGCGTCTGTGGCTATCGTCACTAGGCAAGAGTCGCGAACCTCACGATTACCAGGGTCAAGAAGACGACGAGCAGTATCACAATCGCCACGTCCAAGACCAGAAG
>JABBNY010000109.1:0-2391 GCA_019352095.1 Acidobacteriota bacterium | reverse complement strand
TCCGATCTCACGATTCCGGGCAGTCGCAAGCCGGGCCAGAAGTGACTGACGAGTGAGTTCTAGACCGGTGACGTCACGCGCAACCCTCAGCGACAACAGGACAACGCACGCGACAATCACCACAAAAAGGGCCACCGGTTGGGAGAACGCGCCGATACCCGCGAGCACCATGCCACTCACCTCACACGATTCGCAACCCGGCCCAGAATCCCTGACTGCAAGACCAGGGATGGGACACAGGCCGTGCACATCAGTTCCTCGAGCGCGACGGGGTGCCATAGATGTATCGTCATCATCACCTGAGCACATACCATGATCACCGCCAGACTCACCGCCACCGACAGTCCAGTCTCGAGGGCGCCACTTCGCAGATGAACGAGGCCAACCAGCGACCACCCCGGTGCGCTCAGCGCGAACACGAGTCCGAGCACCAAGCGCCACGGCCCCAGTGTGTGGCTCAGTGCCATCACGAGCAGGAGCAGATCTACCACTAACAGTGATGCGGAGATAGCGACCCTGGGGTTTCGCCCACGTACAACGCTCGACCTCGCATGCGAGGACCAATCACCCATGGAAGCGTCGAACCTGTCTCACACTTCGAACGTACGCGACGGGGCCGCACACTATACCCAGAATCTGCACCAAAAGTGTCGAACTCGGATAACTCGAGGTCAAACTCACCGATCGCTCGGAGCGAGGGCGAACAAGGAGACGCAGTGCTGCGGGCACCCGTCGCAGCATGTCCCCGAGGTGACGGGGGTCTTCACGTACCACCGAAAGATACATGGCACCGAGTCCCACGCCGTAGCCGAACACCTGCCTCATGAAAGCGCCTTCGGCGCGGCGATGATGATGACGAACGAGTGCGCCCGGCTCAAAGGCGAGCGTGCCGCCACGAAAGAGCACCTTTAAAAAGAACGCGAGGTCTTCTCCACCCCTTGTCGGAGTCCCCACGCCCAAGTCAACGTTGAATCCCCCGAGACCTGTGAACATTGATCGGCGTACGGCGATATTGCAGCCCGCACCGAATCGACCAGCGTTGTAGGGGAACAGCTCGTCGGAAGGGTCATGATCCAAAACGCGGACTGTGGACGCCTGGAAAGACTGACTGAACCCACCGTAGAACTCTTCAAACCACAATTGCGGCTGCGCGTCAAGCTCCGCCGGTAGGACCAAACCGCCGATTGCGTCCACGGCGGGTTCAATCACGAAGCGCGCGCCGAGGGCTCGAAGCCATCCACGATCCACCAGTACATCATCATCAGTGAATGCGAAGAAATCACCGCTGGCTACCGCTGCCCCGGCATTACGCGCCGCCGAGACCCCGGGGCGAGGCTCACTAACCACGCGCACCCGCGCATCGTCACCAAACATCGGCAACGGTCCTTGTTCGCCCACGGAGCGGTTGTCAACGATGATCACTTCAAAATCCGGATAGTCAAGGTGCAAAAGCGACTCGACGAGGTCTGACAATTCCCCTGGCTCTTCACAGATCGTGGGAACGATCACCGAGGCCCGCCTGAGACGTTCGTCAGCGACGTCACTGAGGTCTGACGGCACCACATCGCGAAACGAATCTGCGACCCCTTGCAGCGTCGAAGTTTCGATCCCGTGCGAGCCCCCGACCACCTCGCGGATGCCAACAATCTGTCCCGCGCGTTTCGCCTCAATCCACACGCGCTGACCGGGCTCGCAGGGAACCGTCGCACCGTCGCTCAGGTCATCAGTTGACACTTCCACCAACGCGATCGGCTTCCACTTTGAGCGGTCGCGGCGAGACAACGCTGACGCATCTGGAGAGACCTCGGGTGACCGTCGCAACGTACGACGCCCCCAGATGAACCCCGCGACCGTGCACGCACCGCCGATTCCAATCAGCGCGACGCGCCGCGTCATCGCGCTCGCCTGACGCGGCGCTCGAGCAATACTCTGGGCGACCTCTCTGGGTACGGCGCGTAGAAGATGAGCGCGCTCCACGGCTAATCCCGCATCAGAACCCACGAGCGACGCGATCACGGCCTTCGAAAGTCCTTCAGACCAACAACGCCTCCAGAAATAATGCAGCGTTAGCCGGGACCGAGGAACTCGGTGATGGACAACGGCGTCTCGGGCAAGCACGAAATATTCGTCGCTGTAGCGCGCACCGTATCTGATACACAATTCGGTCTCTTCTCCACCGAGAGGAGCGTCGCTAATCCGACCCAATCCAGATGAAAAACCTCCGACCCGATCAATGACGTCCTTGCGAAGTGCCATGTTCGAACCAATGGGATTTCGAATATGCGAACGATCGGGCGGCAATCCGGCGTAACTACAACCCAGCACCCAGAGGAACGTCTCGGGGTACCATGCGGGCTCATCAACAATAATGGTAGGCAATCGGCAATTCCT
>JABBNY010000108.1 GCA_019352095.1 Acidobacteriota bacterium | reverse complement strand
GTTCGCAGCAGCATCCGGTGGTGGTTCTTCAACCATACTGATTATTTACGCAGTTGTCTTCGGTGGCCTCTACTTCTTTTACCTGCGTCCTCGCAGCAAGAAGCAGAAGGCGGCACGATTGGCCACCAAGAAGGTCGACGTCGGCGAACGTGCTCAGACCATTGGCGGGTTCGTTGGAACTGTCGTGAGTCAAGACGATCAGTTCGTCACTCTTCGTAGTGCGAGCGGGGTTGAACTGCAGTTCGTGCCCTCAGCGATCGCGCGACGCTTCGACCCGGTCGTGGTGCCTGAGTCCACTGACGACGACGCAGCACAAGAAGGCGACAAGCAGTAATGGCTCAAAAGGTCGGTTCGCGTCGGTCACTGATCGTCAGTCTCTTTCTAACAATTGCCATTTCGTTTGGCGCACTTGCAACGACGCTGTCGCTCGGGTGGGGTCCGAAACTCGGTCTCGACCTGGCCGGCGGCTTGTCAGTGGTCTACAAACCAGTGCACCCGGCGAGCAAGGCCGACATGCAAGAGGTTGTTCAAATTTTGAGTAACCGCGTGAATGGGCTTGGCGTCTCTGGCGCGCAGGTCAACCTTCAGGGTAAGGACGTCGTCGTGAGCGTGCCGGGCGTGAGCGACGCGCGAAACGTGTTGCAGGCGGTTGGTCAGACGGCACAATTGCTCTTTCGCCCCGTGCTCTGTCAGGTGACACAAGCGAAGAAGACCTATACCTACAAGGGCACGTTGCCAGCGTGTGGCGCGCAGTACGCCCTCACCGCAGCGAACCTCGCAGTGACCCCGAACCCAAATATCGCCGCTGGGTTTACGAGCAACAACGCCATCCAGCCCGACCCGAAGTTCGCGAAGGTCGCTTCGACGACCCCCGCGGCCGACGATCCCAAGAAGACGGTCATCCTGCCGCTGCTGGGTAGCCCCGGCGTGCGGTTCCTCCTCGGGCCCTCAGAGCTGACCGGTCAGGCGATTGGCAAGGCCGTTGCCCAGCAGGATCAAGTCGGCGCGTGGGTAGTGAACTACACCCTCACCTCGAAGGGCAGCCCTCTCTGGGACCAGGTCGCCCAGCGCAACTTCCACCAGGAACTGGCAATCGAACTCGATGGTGTCGTCCAATCGGCACCACTGATCCAACCCACCCAGTCGACGTTCACCTCGTTCGGTGGTCAAGGTCAGATTTCAGGATCCTTCACTGAATCCTCGGCGAAGGATCTCGCCATCGCCATGCAGTTCGGTTCGCTGCCCGTGCGTCTCGTTGCGCTGACGACCCAAACGGTGTCGCCGACGTTGGGTCACAGCGCATTGGTCGCGGGCCTGGGTGCTGGTCTGGTCGGACTCGCGCTGGTGCTGCTCTACACCATCCTCTACTACCGTGCACTGGGTCTGGTCATCGTGCTGGGCCTCGTCGTCACCGCTGCGCTGCTGTGGGCGATTATCTCTGCACTCGGTCACACCGCATTCGCGCCTAGTTTCAGTCTGGCGGGTGTTACCGGATTAATTGTGTCCATTGGTATCACGGTCGACAGTTACATCGTCTACTTCGAACGTCTGAAAGACGAATCGCGCGCGGGTCGAACTATCCGTTCATCGGTGGACCGCGGTTTTCGCTCGGCGTGGCGTACCGTCTTGGCGGCGGACACGGTGAGTTTGCTGGCGGCGATCTTGTTGTACATGATCGCAGTGGGTGACGTGCGTGGTTTCGCATTCTTCCTCGGCCTCTCGACGCTGATGGACGTGGCCATTACGTGGTACTTCACGCGTCCCCTGGTGATTTTGCTCGGACGTCGTAGCTCTCAGGGCAACTCCGCGCTCTCAATGGCAGCCGGTCTTTCCTCAGGAGTTGAGCAATGAGTGATGTAATCAAGACTCCGGGACGTTTTGGGCGTCTATACCGCGGTCTGACGACTGTTGATTTCGTGGGACGACGAAAGACGTGGTTCACGGTATCGATCATTGTTATCGTCATTGGTCTTGGTTCGCTTGGCATACGCGGATTCAACCTCGGCATCGACTTCAAGGGAGGTAGTTCCTGGGAGGTACTGGCACCACACTCGTCGATCAGCGCCATGACGAGCGCGGTACAAAAGGCAGGCCTCATTCAGCCCATCGTCGAGAAACTCGGTTCGGACACTTACCAAGTCACCTCGGATCTGAACGCGCTTTCGGCGGCGAAACAACTCACCGTCACGAACAACGTCGTGAACGCCATGGCCAAGGCCGCTGGCGTGAGCGCCAACCAGGTCTCGACGAGCAATGTCGGACCGACGTGGGGCGGTCAAATCACGAATCGAGCGCTTGAGGCCCTCATTGTGTTCTTTATCGCTGTCGTGCTGTACATCAGCGTGCGATTCGAGCCGAAGATGGCGTTGGCCGCGTTTGTCGCCATGGTGCACGACCTGCTGGTGACGATCGGGGTCTATTCGCTCTTTGGCTTCCAGATCACCCCTGACACCGTTATCGCTATCTTGACGATCCTGGGTTATTCGCTCTATGACACTGTGGTCGTCTTTGACAGAGTCCGTGACAACGCGGGGAGCATCCTTAAGTCCGGTGATGTCACCTATGGCGAGATGGTCAACCTGTCGATGAACCAGACCCTGGCTCGTTCGATCAATACGTCACTCGTCGCCATCATGCCGGTGCTGTCGGTGCTGGTGGTCGGTGCGTACATTCTGGGCGCCACGACACTTCAGAATTACGGTCTAGCGCTCTTTGTCGGTCTCGTCAGTGGTGCTTACTCGTCGATTTTCATCGCCAGCCCGCTGCTCGCATGGATGAAGGAGCGCGAGCCGCGTTTTCGTGAATTGGCGGAGCGCGTGGCGCAGCGTAGCGAACACCAGATTTTCACCCCCGCTAGCGCGGCACTGTTGAGCGGTGAGGGTCCCCAGCGAAGCGTTGGGGCGACTAAGAGTTCGTCACGCTCGAGCGTGACGCCAAAGGCGCGCAAGCAGAAAAGGCGTTAGCGCGCCGGTAGGCTGACGCCATGGTCAGTCTCACGTCGCGCTCGTCAGCTGATATCGCGCTGACCGCCTCGATTGAGCGGGTCATCGCGCGCTTCCTCGAGCATCACGAGGCGGGGAACGCCGAGCTCATTCGTCGAGCCGGTCACGTGGCGATCAACGCCCACGAGGGGCAACTTCGTCGTACGGGTGAACCCTACGTGACCCACCCGATCGCGGTGGCCGAGATCACGGCGGATCTGGGCATGGATGAGCCTACGATCGCCGCAGCGCTTCTGCACGACGCCGTTGAGGATACGGGTATCACGACCGAATGGCTCGCCAAGGAATTCGGAGACCAGGTGGCGGCGATCGTCGATGGCGTGACCAAACTCGATCGCCTCGAGTTCGATTCACGCGAAGCCCAGCAGGCTGCGACCATTCGAAAGATGTTCATCGCCATGGCGCGCGACTGGCGAGTGCTGCTCATCAAACTGGCTGACCGCCTGCACAACATGCGCACCATCTCGGTAATGCCCATGAGCCGTCAGCGCGCTATCGCTCAAGAGACACTGGATGTCTACGCACCACTCGCGCACCGACTCGGTGTTCAACAGGTCAAATGGCAACTCGAGGATCTGAGTTTTGCGACGCTGCACCCGAAGCGCTACGCGGAGATCGAGCAGATGGTTGCGGCTCGTCAGCCCGAACGCGAGGCGTATCTCGCTGAGGTCATGGAGGCGCTGGTAGCGAAACTCGAGAACTTCCAGATCAAGGCGGACGTGCGGGGTCGACCTAAGCACCTGTGGAGCATCTACGAGAAGATGGTCGTCGGCGGCAAGGAATTCGACGACATCTATGACCTGGTCGGTCTGCGGGTGATCGTAGAAGAAGAGCGGGACTGTTGGGCGGTGTTGGGTGCCATCCACGCCCTGTGGTCGCCGGTCCAAGGTCGCTTCAAGGACTACATTAACTCTCCGAAATTCAACCTGTACCAATCCCTGCACACCACGGTGATCGGTCCACGGGGCAAGTCAGTGGAAGTACAGGTTCGAAACCAGGAGATGCACCGACGCGCCGAATTCGGTGTCGCCGCGCACTGGGGATACAAAGAAGGTGCCTCGAGCCGAGAGATCGCCTGGATGCAACGCCTGGCCGACGTCGAAGAGGAAGAGGCTGATCCTATTGCCTTTCTCGAAGCCCTCAAACTCGACCTCGGCCAAGACGAGGTCTACGTCTTCACACCAAAGGGAAGGGTGATCGCTCTCATAGAGGGCGCGACCACGATCGACTTTGCTTATGCGGTGCACACCGAGGTCGGTCACCACTGCGTCGGGGCAAAGGTCAACGGACGTCTGGTGCCCCTGGAGACCGTCCTGCACTCCGCAGATGTGGTCGAAATCGTCACGAGCAAGAACGATGCGTCGGGGCCGTCACGTGATTGGCTCAACATCGCCAAATCCTCGAGGGCCAAGTCGAAGATCCGTCAGTGGTTCCAGCGCGAACGTAGAGAAGACGCGATAGAAGGCGGGCGTGAAGATCTGGTGAAGGCGTTACGCCGCGAGGGCTTGCCGATCGCGACCTCGATCTCGTCGGGCGCACTCGACACCGTCATCGCGTCGCTAAATCTGGAGGATCTCGACGCGCTGTTCATGGCGATTGACAGTAATCAGATCTCGGCGTTGGCGGTCGTGCAGCGCCTCAGCCGTGAACTGCACGGGGGAGAGGCGGAACAACTCCCAACGACCGTAACGCGCGCCCCACGAAGCAATCGCACGGCGCGAAGGTCTGCCGGGGTCTACGTCGAGGGGCTCGATGACGTAATGATTCATCTGGCTCGTTGCTGTTCACCCGTGCCGGGTGATGCGATCATGGGATTCATCACCCAAGGTCGTGGTGTGTCGGTGCACCGCGATGACTGCTCGAACGCGGTGGCGCTCGCGCATCGCTTGGGCGAGCGCATCATTGACGTCGAATGGGATGGTTCTACGAGTGGTCAGTACCGAGCGGTGCTGGAGGTCATGGCCTTTGACCGTTCTCGACTGCTGCTTGACGTCTCCAAGATTGTGGCTGAATACCACCTGAACATCATCTCGAGCAGTTCGGTCACCTCGGGGTCGCGTATCGTTCGCATGATCTTTGACGTGGAGCTTGCGGATCCGACTCACCTCAGTAGTCTCTTAGCGGCGCTCAAGGGCGTCGATGGCGTCTTTGACGCCTTTCGTCAACTTCCAGGACAGAACAAATCTTCATGAGCTCACAGCCCCAGACCTTTCGCGCACCCGTTGGTACCCATGATGTCATCGGGCCCGACTCGGCGCAGTGGGAAAACCTCATCGCCATGTTCGCAGAGACAGCCTTTCGATACGGCTTCGAACTCGTGATCTCGCCACTGTTTGAGGACGTGGGAGTCTTCAATCGCGGTATCGGCGAGAACAGCGAAGTCGCGACCAAGGAGATGTACGTCTTTGAGGATCGTGGTGGGCGCACGCTCGCCTTGCGACCCGAGGGCACTGCCTCGGTGGTACGCGCGTTCGTGCAGCACCAACCAACGACGCCGTGGAAAGCCTGGTACGTCACACCGGCGTTTCGCTACGAGCGACCCCAGGCTGGGCGCTACCGCCAGCACCACCAGATAGGCGTCGAGGTACTCGGCACCGATGACCCCGCCGTTGACGTCGAGGTCATCACAATGGCGTGGCGCTTCTTCGCGTCGCTCGGTCTCACCCGTTATCGACTGCTCATCAACTCAATGGGTCACGATGAGTGTCGTGGCGCGTACGTGGAATTGTTGCGCGAGTACCTCGGCGCCCACGCGAGTGACTTGTGCGATGAACATCAAAAAGTGTGGTCTGAGAACCCCCTGAGGGTGCTCGACTGCAAGAAAACGGCCTGCATCGACGTGACCTCGAAAGGTCCGATGCTGCCCGACCACATCTGTGACCCGTGCCGCACCCACTTTGACGCGGTGATTGCAGCACTGAGTGACCTCGGGGTCGAGGCGACGTTGAACCCTCGGCTGGTGCGTGGTTTTGACTATTACACCCGCACGACGTTCGAGTTCGTCGCCGACGCCCTTGACGGGGCTCAAAATGCCATCGGGGGAGGTGGGCGCTACGACAAGTTGGCCGAACAACTCGGTGCGAAGCCCACGAGCGGCATCGGTTTTGGTTGCGGCATCGAACGACTGCTCTTGACGCGCGCCGCTGAGAATGAGCTCCCGCTCAACTTCCTCCAGCGCACCCTCGACTGCTTCGTTGTTGATACGACGGCAACAAACGCTGCGTCACGACTTCTTGACGAGCTTCGAAGCGCCGGTATCGCCGCCGACCGCGCTTACGACAATCGTTCCATGAAATCCCAGATGAAGGTGGCCGACAAGTCGGGTGCCCGATTCGCTCTGTTGATGGGGGCTCAAGAGTTGGCGGCGGGTGAGGTTACGATTAGGGACCTACGAAGTGAAGATTTTGCGCAGTCCCAGGAGACGACGTCTCGAAATAACGTCGTAGCGACCATCTTGAACCTACTTGCGAAGTGAAGTGACCATGTCAAAGAATATTGAAGCCACGAGCATGCGCGACCTGTTGTGCGGGTCGATCAACAGCTCGATGATCGGTGAACAGGTCACGGTCTGCGGCTGGGTCGCCAAGCGTCGTGAGCACGGGGAGCACCTGGCGTTCCTCGACGTGCGTGACCGTTCCGGCGTCGTGCAGGCAGTCGTCGACGGCACAGTGGACGTCCGTGGTGAGTACGTCGTACGCGTGAGTGGCACTGTTCGACGACGCCCCGAGGGGACCTTGAACGACCGCCTCGCGACGGGTGAAGTCGAGTTGAGTGACTGCACGGTCGAGACACTCGCGAGTGCTGAGGCACCTCCCTTCCAGTTGGACGAGCGCCTTGATATCGATGAGCAAGTTCGGCTTCGCTATCGTTTCTTGGACCTGCGACGCGAGAAGATGCAGCACAACTTGCGACTGCGCGCCAAAGTGAACGCGACGCTTCGTCGCGCCATGGATGCGCAAGGATTCTGCGAGGTCGAGACACCGTTGTTGTGGGCACCCACACCTGAGGGGGCGCGAGAATTCGTGGTGCCCTCACGGCTGCACCCCGGGGAGTTCTACGTTCTACCCCAGAGTCCACAGATCGCCAAGCAACTCCTGATGGTGGGCGGCTTCGACCGTTATTACCAGATCGCACGCTGTCTTCGCGACGAGGATCTTCGCGCCGACCGCCAGTTCGAGTTCACGCAACTCGACCTTGAGGCCAGTTTTGTCACCCAAGACGACATCTTGGCCTTCGTCTCCGAGGCGGTGCTCGACGCGGCGGAGGCGGCAACGGGCGTGCGACCCGGCACGATCGACTCGATGACCTGGGCGCAGGCCCTTGACCTCTACGGCACGGACAAACCGGATCTTCGATTCGCCATGGTGCTCCAGGATCTGTCGGTGGCCTTTGCCAATACCGAGGTGAAGGCCTTCGCCGCGCCGGTTGTGAAGGCGCTTCGCGTACCGGGTGGCGCGACGCTCTCGAGGAGCCGTCTTGACCAGTTGACCGAGCAGGCCAAAGGACTCGGCGCGAAGGGTCTTGCGTGGTTTCGTATCACGAGCGAAGGCCTCGACTCGCCCCTGGCACGGTTCCTCACCGAGGATGAAGCGCGCGCCATCACTGCCGCGGATAACGCGCAGGTCGGTGACTTGATCTTGTGCGTCGCCGACGAGTACGAGCTCGCGTGCAAGGTACTGGGTACACTGCGCGTGACTCTCGGCGCAGCCCCCGTTGGCGAAGGCGAACATCACTACGTCTGGGTGACTGAGTTCCCCATGTTCGAAGGCATCGACGAAGACGGCAATCTCCAGGCCGCACACCACCCCTTTACGATGCCCCACCCCGACGATCTCGATCTTATTGAGACCGATCCCTTGAAGGTACGCTCACAGGCCTACGACCTCGTGCTGAACGGTTGGGAGCTCGGGAGTGGTTCGGTTCGAATCCACCGCGCCGACATCCAATCTCGGATCTTCAAGGCCCTGGGGATTTCGAGTGAAGAGGCGGAGAATCGCTTCGGCTTTCTGCTCGGTGCGTTCAAGTACGGCGCACCGCCTCACGCCGGCTTTGCCTTCGGCATTGACCGTCTCGTGGCGATATTTGCGGGCGAAGAGAACATCCGAGAGGTCATTGCGTATCCCAAGACCCAATCGGGGACCGATCTCATGACCGGCGCCCCCAAGGAGATCACCGCACGCCAGGTGAAGGATCTTCGCTTGAAGATCGCGTCGAAGGGTTCGTGAACTACGTCCCTCTTTGACGACGCCGTAGCGCAACGCCTGAAGGAGGCGGCCCCACTCGCAGAGTTGCTGCGGCCTCGTACGCTCGATGAGGTGGTGGGTCAGGACCACCTTGTTGGTCGTGAGGGAGCGCTGCGCAAATTCGTCGAAGCGCGCCAACTCTCGTCGATGATCCTGTGGGGACCCGCGGGTACGGGCAAAACCACGCTTGCGCGCATCATTGCCAGTTCCGCCGGATACGCCTCAGAGAGCCTGTCAGCGGTGAGTGGGGGCGTCAAGGACGTGCGAGAGATTCTCGGGCGTGCCCGAGACCGGCTGGGCGAGCGCGGCCTTCGTACGGTGCTGTTCATCGATGAGGTTCATCGTTTCAACAAGGCCCAACAGGACCTTCTCTTGCCGGCGACCGAGTCGGGCGAGATCGTTCTCATTGGCGCCACGACCGAGAACCCCTATTTCGAAGTGAACGCCGCGCTCAT
>JABBNY010000107.1 GCA_019352095.1 Acidobacteriota bacterium | reverse complement strand
GCAATTGCTGCTTGGCGGCCGGGACCGGGCAGATGTAGTCGTTGTAGTACTCGACGACGGACGCGCTCGAAAGTTCTTTTTTGGATCCCAGGGTGCTGGGATCGAGACCCGGGCGGCCCGCCAGATCACAAAGACTACGGCCTTGCAGCCGCACGTCAATTCAAGAATGAAGTTGTAGTCCCGTGACTGAGCGCGAAGGAGCAGTAGGCGCATGCTGAGTAACTGGTCAACCTGGGTCCGAGCGAGCTCTCGAGTCGTTTCAAAGCACTGATGGGCGGCTTTAAGCAGACTGATTTGCACCACCTCAGTGTGCGGGTGCGGGAACTCTTGTTAGCGATCAGTATTCTTGCACGCTGAACCTGGACATTTCACCAATCCAATGGCACCGCACGGACCTCGATGCGTTATTTTGTGCGCGTACAGTATGCCCGAGGGCTCGACAACAAAGCCGAGACGAAGTGCGAGACATCAGTGCTTAGAAGTTCACCCTTCGAGGTCGAGAACCATGATGACCGCCCCCCGCCCTTTGAAAGGGATGCGGTGGATGACCGACCATCCGAGCCGCTGGTACATCGTTTCTTGTTCATAGGTCCACAGAAAGACCTTCGAATATCCCATCTCGACTGCGAATCGACTTGCGTTTTGCATTAGTTGTGAAGCGATGCCTTTGTTTCTGTAATCCCGGGCTACCACGAGACCAGAGATCCAAGGGGTGTAGTGAGGGAATTTGTCGATATCATCAATCACTTCGAGCGATACAGACCCGACAACCTCGCCATGAAAGGTAGCGACAATTGTCGTTGGTAGTGATGAATCGCCGTTCATTGCGCACTCTTGGTAGAAGTTGTCCCACGCACTGTGAGTTATCTCGGGCAGGGTATCTGCCCATTCCGCGAAGTTGAGTCGAGCGAGTATTGAGGCAAGCATTGGGGCCTCACTTAAGTTTCCTATTTCAATTTCTTCCACAGCGCGTCCTTGCAGCAATACGTTGTCGTTCATTGTCATTAGTACCGTAGGGGAAGCACCGCAGGTCCTACCAAACCCTCAGACTCGCAAAATACGCGACTCGAGGGCGTCAGCGAGCAGCGCGGCCACCCGAAGGGATTACTTGGCGCGAAAGCGGATTGGAGAATGCCTCGCGACTCCTCGTAATGAGCACTTGTAGTGCAGTGCCCTTCGACGCCTTCCAAATCAGCGCCAGACCCACTGTTGATACCACGTCATCAATTACGAGCGCCCGCAGTCGCTCTTGGTGAACGACGGCCATCGACTCGGTCACTATGGCCACTCCAAGTCCGCGCGCCGCGAGGTCCGCCACGGCGTCTCGCGCACTGGCCTGCAAGACAATATTGAGTACTATCCCCTTCGTCGCGCACGAGTGGTTGAAAAGTGCTCGAGGCGCCGTTCCCTCCGGCACGCACAGAATCGGCCAAGTACCGATCTCGCTCAGAGTGCTACGGACCGACCCAGCCAAAGGGTGTTCGAACGCGACTGCAGAGACGATGCGTTCACTGGTGATCGATAGTGCACCCAATCCAGGTGGTGGCTCTCCGGTCGTTCCGATTAGGGCAAGGTCCAGTTCGCCGGCGCGCACGCGGTCAGTCAACAGTCGAGAGTTGTCTTCGACCAAGGAGATGTCGATAGCCGGGTGAGCGACGTGAAAACGGCAAGGGTATCGAACAGGCCCTGGACAGTACACTCCGTGATCATGCCAACGCTGAGGCGCCCTTAGATGAGTCACGTCACTTCACTCAGCGCCTGGCGAAGGTCACTCACCCATTCGAGTACTTGACGGGCTCATTCGAGTGCGATGGCTCCCGCGATAGTCAACGTGGCGGTGCATTCCGATCGGTCAAGTAAAACCGCGCCCAAGTCTAGCTCGGGTTTTCGGATCTGGGCACTGACGCCCGAGTGTCTTACGAGGAGTGGTCGACTCTAATTGAAAAGCGAAAATAATCGCATCGCACCACCGACCTCATGAAACCAAGTGTGGCGTCATCCTTACCAACGACGACGCTGCTCAGCAAGAACAGTGGGGTACGGATTTCTACACCTAGTAAGTCCGTTTCAAACTTGTTTGCCAACGTGGCTTCGACTGTGACATCTGATCGAACAACTGCAACGCCGTAATGAAGGGCGAGTTGCGCAAGTATCTCCGATTCACCAACCTTCAGTGATGGCAGTTCACCTCTCTCTACGACCGACTCTATGGCGTCCGATGAATCGATACGCAGGAACAATCGGTTGAGTGATACGGGAACATCATGAACAGACTGCACCACGGTCATTTCGATTACATCTCGGCCGCTCTCTACTGTGAGGAGAGCACCAAGACTGTCCCCGGCTTTCGAACGTTGCACCTCAATCACCCGAGAAATGGTGGCGGCAGCTAGATCACGACCGGCTGATACGAGGTCACCGGCACCCGCAGACTCGTAGCGCAACTTTGGTTCGGCCACGAAGGAACCTTTCCCTTTCACCCGGCGAACTTGCGCGTCGGCCTCGAGAACATCGAGGGCCTGGCGAATCACCGTACGGCTAATGCCAAACTGCTCCGAAAGTTCAGCTTCTGACGGCAAAAGATCACCTGGTCGCCACGAGCCTGCATCAATCTCTTGTTTGAGCGCCTCTTGAAGCTGGTAGTAATAGGGCACAGGACTTAAGCGATCAATGCCACGCATGCCCTGGAGAATCTCTTTGCCGTCTGGAGTGCCTCGCCTTCTCATCGACCGTGACGCTCCCCCATCATGTCTGATCTCAAACTCGGAGCGAGCCTGAGCCTCCGTTCACGAAAACTGAGAAATTGTCGAAGCAGGCCTCCTTCACGGGAAAGTCCAAGCAATCGACATTGTCCCGATATTCAACATCCCCGTGAACAATTGCATCAAACCCCTCTGCAACTTCGCGCAGCAGAGACGCCGGGTTGTCGAGACGCATGAAATGACAGACGAACACTCTGCGTACCGAATCTGCCAATTCCGCCAATCGAGCTGTTGAACTTGCGAAATCCTCAAGGTCGGAGTCTTCAAGCTGAGCGTAAATAGGACCAGTGTTGATAGTGTCACCGCCAAACAGGAGGCCATTGGACTCATCGAGTAAACAAATGCTATCTGGTGAGTGGCCAGGAGTGTGGAGTACCCGCAGTTGACGTCCACCTAGGTCGATGACTTCATTATCGACAAGTGTTCGCGTTGCGACTGTCGGCACGATCTTGTAATCGTCAGGGTTAAAGTCCTCTGGAAGTGGCCGCACCATTCTTTCAGCCGAGAGCAAATGAAAAAAGACATCGTCTGCGTCCTTGTAATCCTGCCAAGCGTCGAGGAGACGCTCGACATACTTCATGTAGCCAGGGGCCAAGCCGTCGGGGGCGGGGCGTTCAAGTAGCGCTTTTCCAGCTTCGTGAATCGCAATGTCTCCGAATAATCGATTGCCCCCCGAATGATCGAAATGGTAGTGAGAATTAATCACTTGCAAGGGTTGTCCCGTGAGACTCTCAGCGACACTGCGAATGTTCGCCACCCCAAGTCCGGTGTCTACGAGGACAGCGAGTTCAGTACCTTGAATCAAATAGGAGTTGACGTGACCTGGCTCCGATATGACGTGTACGCCGGGATCGAGTTCTCGCACGTGGAACCATTCGGTGCGCGGATGCAGGTGGCTCCAATCCGCGCCTCCCGGTTCACCGCCTTCAAAGTAAGCATCAGCGTGATGTGAAGATATCAACCCCATCAGTTCGCCTCACTTGTCGTCGTTGCCACGTTCGACCTTCCTCGACGTGTGAGCCAATACCCTAAAAAGGCAACTGCAAAACTCACGAAGAGCGAAAGGTCGCCACCGCCAAGGTAGCGGACGAAGGGACCGTCCCAGAGCGTATTGCTGCTGAAGAGTGACCCGACAATCATTCCCGCCGCGAACCACGCGAGGGCAGGTATGTTCCATCCTTTGCGATACCAGTAGAGACCAGTCCTGCGGTGAAGGTCGATCTCATCGTATTCACCCTTTCGTAGTAGGGAATCTGCGAGGTACACGCCGCACCAGGGCATCAACCACAACACGGTGAGCGACAAGAAATTGACGAAGGAATTCGTGAAGTTACTGACAAACAGGGCGTATACCGATAACAGCGTCCCTAATGTGGCGTCTATGAAGACCGCCTTGTGTCGCTTCATTTTGAGCCCAAGGGTAAGCAAGCTCATCGACGATGAGTAGGTGTTGAGGAAGTTGTTGGTTACCGTGCCCCCAACAATCACTGCCAGATAGATGGCGAAGAACCACGAAGGCAGTAACCGTTGCAATCCGCCGATGGGATTGGTCATATCAGTCGCAGTTGCTGCAGCTACCCCCACAAAGGCGATCAGAACACTGGGGATTAGGCCGCCAAGCATCGTCGCGAGAACAATCTTTGGTCCGGACGTTTTCTTTGGCAAATAGCGAGAGTAGTCCGAACCGCAGTTGAGCCACGACACTGGAGCTGCGGTCATAACCAGAAGCGCTAGAAGAAACGCACCGGTGCCAGATATGCCAGCGAGTGGATGAGGGTGTGCATTCAAGTTGATTTTTGGCACAATGTAGATTCCGAGAACCAGTGTGCCGAAGCCCAGTATGTACGAGAGCACCCGGTTCGCGAGGGTAATCATTGCGTGACCGAAGATTGTCACGCCAAAGGTCATCAAGATTATCCCTAGCAAGCAAAGAAGCTTCAACATGTTATTTGCGTGCACACCAGCGAGCTGCACCAATTCCACGAGCGACAGGGTACCGATGACGATATTGACTGCTTCCCAGCCCACGGCCGTCAGCCAACTCAAAAAGGCAGCTGTTGCGTTACCAACAATGCCAAACGCTGCCCGTGAAACAACCAACATGGCAGTGCCCGCCCGTGGTCCGGCAATCGATGTCAAACCAAGCAAAGCGTAAAAGGCGTTGCCGAGCAGAACAACCGCCATGGCTGGCCAAAAACTCAATCCGAACCCAACAATGAGCACACCGTCAACGACGTACACGTAAATAACGTTGGCCCCGAACCAAATCCAAAAGAGGTCACGTAGACGCAGAGTCCGTTCATCATGAGGAATGAAATCGATACCGTGCTGTTCGATGGTGAACGCGCTCGAACCACTTTCCTCACTCGGCCACGATTGGCCCTTTGCTTCACTAGTCATTAGTCCCCCCGGATAACTTGTAATCCTAAGAGGATAACCAGTGTGTTCGTAGTTGTCAACAACATTGAGGTGGAATGCCTTAATTCACCTCTCGGGCCATACCCAGGCAACCCTTAACGGTCGAAAACGGAGCCCTTCGAATTTGGAGACGCCGTCTCGCGATATACACCCAAGGCAAGGCAGCACCCATTTCATGGACCACCTCTCGCGCATCATTCCAGTTTCCACGTTCCAACAGCTGACCTCGGATCGTCACCGCCTGAGGTCGGGCCCATAGGGGCACGATTTTTCAGCATCGATGATGCGGCAACTGCAATCTAAGTTGTGCGGGTCAACTTGTTTGGCGACCCGCACTAGGTCACTCAACGCTCGCTGACAAGAGTGCTTTCGCACCTCGAGGTAAATTCGCGTCTGGTTGGGATATCGCAAGGAAGCGCCCACTGATTGCGAAGTTGTACTCGAATCTACCGATGGACCATCGTTGAATGAATCCGCATCAGCGACGCGCCGATAGAAATGCGCTGCAAACTTGAGGGTGTGGGAGACCTCGACCCTAGGTGAAATTGGAAACAAGCCACGCAGGTATCGTGAGCAAATCTCAAAGGCTCCCAAGGACGCCCAATCGGATGACATCCATTTGGCTAATCTCACCAATAATGCTGGCGGACTGCACGGAAATCGTCTCGATCACGAGGCCGCGAACGGACGAAGTACCAGTATCGGCGGTTTTCAGCGAAACGTACTAAGCGCCTCGGTCGTTATCCGAAGAAGTAAGAAACGCCCTAGAAGATTTGGGCTACGTCGGCGCTCTTGAGCCGGTTGGACCAACGAGCAACCACTGAAGTTGATTTCATCCGTTGCGTTCGTGCGGAACTGTGAGTCCTGCAATTCGCACAGGGTGATGTCCCACCTTGCTCGATGGTGAACTCATCGGTCGAACCGCGCCCAACTGTTGCATTACTCAAGCGAAGAACCCAGGGCTCAGTCACCGAGATCGTGCGGGCCACTCGAGGTTCGCTCCCACGGCGTTCGCCAGTCACCACGCTACCCATCAGAATCTCCGATGTCGACGGCCGGAAGATCTCGGACTTCTTGTTTGGTCATGTTCAGGCGAATCTCGGGTTCAAATTCGACCACAGCACTAATCGGGATGGCAACTTCCTCGCGACCCCACAGGTGACCCTCCTCGAGCAGTACGTGGGTCACGCCGTGATCCGCGGGATCGATGACGAGTCCCTGCACCTTTCCAATCTCACCGTCAGTGGCGTGGACGGAGCGCCCTCGACGCACTCCGACCTCGCCCAGGGGGAGTTTGTCGTAGGTAACTGGCAACGTGGTATTGCCCGGTCCCAGGGGAAGGTACGGCAAAGGCATGACAAACTGACCGCCGTAATCTTCGTAGTCGGTTCCCGGTAAGAAGTCAGTCTCCTCGGCCAGAGTGAGCTTGTCGAACTCCTCAACGCTGCAACGAAGCATTACCTCGCCATTCGACGACTCGACCAATTCGAGTGGCACGAGCCTCGCGAGCCCAAGACGGTGCCTGGGCTCGACAACAATGTGCGTGAGCTTTCGAGCGACGGGATCGATGACCACCCGAGTGACTACGCCGCACTCCCCGTCGCTGCAGTGTGTGGTGACCCCGATGGTGAAATGCGGTTCGTCCATGGTGACTCCCTTCCTCTCTTCGAACCCTAAGGCCTTGCGCGCGAGCCGGCAACAAACGTGGGCCGACGACCGTAACTCGTCGCTCGAGTGCCGACGAGAGTGCGACATTGGTCTCGTGACGGCCATCGGTGGAGGCCATTCCTCGCACGGTCGAACACTTTGACCGGTAGTCAAACGCAGGGCGCCATGGTTGAGGTGAGGCCACTCCACTCCTACGAGTCGGTGCACACCTACGCCAAGCGTCGGACGACCTCCCCCATAAGGCGTAGGTTGGAACTGTCACGCGTGAGCAGTACAAAGGAGATCGTCATGTCGATTTCAAAGTCTGACGAAACCGGGTCGAAGCGCCCTGATTCGAAGTCGCACTCGGTGCCCCAGGACAAGCAAGACCTAAAGACGCTCCCCCTCGCCGAAGTAGAGAAGAGCCTCGCTACATCAGCCAATGGACTCTCCCAGTCCGAAGCCACGTCTCGCCTGGCACAGTACGGACCCAACGAAATCGAGGCGAAGAAGGTTAACGAGTTCCTCAAGTTCCTCGGCTACTTCTGGGGACCCATCCCGTGGATGATCGAAGCCGCGGTCATCTTGTCGGGCGTGCTCGGTCATTGGCCCGACTTCGTCATCATCCTCGTCCTGCTCCTCGCCAACGCCACCATCGGTTTCTGGGAGGAGCACCAAGCGGGTAAAGCCATCGACGCACTGAAGGCGGAGCTCGCCATCAAGGCCCGGGTGCTGCGCGACGGCAAGTGGATTAACCCACCGGCGCGAGAACTCGTCCCGGGCGACGTCATCCGGTTGCGTCTGGGTGACATCGTCCCCGCCGACGCCCGTCTGCTCGAGGGAGACCCGGTCGAGGTCGACCAGTCCGCCCTGACCGGTGAATCGTTGCCCGCGACGCGCGGTCCGGGCGACGCAGTGTTCTCCGCGTCGATCATCCGCCAAGGAGAGATCGGTGCCCTGGTCTACGCCACGGGCACGAACACGTACTTCGGCAAGACTGCTGAACTCGTCCAAGAAAGTCAGACCGTCAGCCATTTCCAACGTGCCGTGTTGAAGATCGGAACGTATCTGATAATCCTGGCGGTGGCGATGGTGAGCGTCATCATCGTGGTCTCGATCGTGCGCGGCGACCCGTTCTTCACCACGCTACAGTTCGCCCTCGTGCTCACCGTGGCGGCAATCCCGGTGGCGATGCCCACAGTGTTGTCGGTGACGATGGCCGTCGGGGCGAGGTTGCTTGCAAAGAAGAAGGCCATCGTGAGCCGGCTCGTCGCGATCGAGGAATTGGCCGGGGTGGACGTGCTCTGTACCGACAAGACGGGTACCCTGACCCAGAACAAGTTGACTCTCGGCGACCCCTTCGCCGTCGACGGCGTTTCGCTCGACGAGGTCATCTTGGATGCGGCGCTCGCGTCGCGCGCCGACGACAACGACACGATCGACCTTGCGGTGCTCGCGGGCCTGCCAGATGACCACGCCCTCACCGGCTACCAGGTGGAGCACTTCGCGCCATTCGATCCGGTCGGCAAGCGCACCGAGGCGACGGTCAAGCCCGCAAGTGGTGCCTCGTTCAAGGTGACCAAAGGTGCGCCCCAAGTAATTCTCGCACTCGCGACCAACGCCAAGGAAGTGAAGTCGACCGTCGACCAAGCGGTCAACGACTTTGCCGCACGGGGGTTCCGCTCCCTTGGAGTGGCGCGGGACGACGGTGATGGCGCTTGGCGGTTCCTCGGCGTGCTCCCCCTGTTCGATCCACCTCGTATCGACGCGAAGACGACAATCACGACCGCGCGCGAGATGGGTGTCGAGGTGAAGATGGTAACGGGCGACGCGCTCGCCATTGCTTCCGAGACCGCGAAGACCCTCGGGATGGGTACCGAC
>JABBNY010000106.1:2533-8745 GCA_019352095.1 Acidobacteriota bacterium | reverse complement strand
GGATACTTGGCCTCAAATTCCTTCTTGACTGCGGTCCACCACGTCAGGCCGAGCGGCGTCGTATCAAATGTAGTATCCGCCGCGTACGCAACCGAAATGGTCACCTTGCCAGCAGCGACAGCACCCGTGCCACCCATAAACACGGTCGAACCGGCGGCTAACGCCATCACGGCGGTACCGGCGACCAACTTGTTCAACGATGACTTCTTCAACTTTCTGACAATATTGTTATTCATTTTCTCTCCCCTTTTTGAACTGCTCCAAGAATCTTCTAACCCTGAAAACATTGCAACTTTCCTCTACCGAGCGCTGATCCTCTCCCGCGATGAATTGCGCCCCAGCAGGCTCTTCTTCGACTCAGGGTCGAATAGCAATACCCTCTCCGGGTTGAACGCCAACTGCACGGCCTGACCATGTTGAGGCAGAGGCGTGCGCGGGAGGCGTGCGATCACCTTGAGATCGGCAACATCAATCGTGGCGAACACTTCGGTTCCGGTGTGCTCGGTGATGTCGACGAGACCGGTGACCGCACCGCTCTCGTCGGGACGCCCCTTCGCGAGATGCAGGTCATGGGCACGGACTCCCACGAGAACCGGACCGTTGACTGCGGCGCCCTCTAGGCGTCCGGCCAACTGCGCCGACAAAGTCGTCGTCACGCCCAAACACGTCACCGAAGCGACTCCTCCGGTCACGTCGAGCGTGCCAGGTACCACATTCATTTTTGGTGAACCGATAAACTCACCTACAAAGACGGTCTCTGGGTACTCATAGAGGTCATTTGCAGTGTCCACCTGTAGCAATAGGCCGTCCTTCAAGACCGCTACGCGATCACCCATTGTAAGAGCCTCGACCTGATCGTGGGTAACATATACCGTCGTTGTGCTCTCGAGACGATTGTGCAGACGAATCAATTCAGCGCGCATTTGTACACGCAAGGCGGCGTCGAGATTGGAGAGCGGCTCATCCATAAGGAACAGCTGAGGTTCACGGATGAGGGCTCGACCCAGAGCTACACGCTGACGTTGACCACCCGAGAGGGCCGAAGGTGCGCGATCCAATAAGTGACGAATTCCAAGAAGATCTGCAACGTCATTGATGCGCTTATCTAGGTTCTGACGGGGTTCCTTACGAACTTTGGGACCGAAAGCCAGATTCTTCTTTACTGTCATATTCGGGTAGAGCGCGTAACTCTGAAAGACCATTGAGATGTCACGCTCGCCGACTTCCAAATCGGTGACATCCTTGTTTCCCATCCAAATACGACCGTGACTAGGGCGTTCGAGGCCAGCGAGCATTCGTAGCGAGGTGGTCTTGCCACAACCAGAAGGTCCAACAAGAACGAGAAACTCGCCTTCGCGGATATCGAGAGTGAGGTCAGAGACAACAACGTTGCCCTCGAAGAGCTTCCACACGTGATCAAAACGAATTCCATTCACGCGCGAGATTCCCCTTTGACGACACCGCATCGACACGTCAACTTCATGTTCGATTCAACAATGCCTCGTCTTCCCACCACAACCCCCATTGCGTTAACTGCCACCACAACTAAGCAACTGCACTGCTTTCGTAGGAGTGGCACAACTCGACGTTCGAACTTCTCTTCGGATTAGAGTAACGCTCCAGCAGGCATATGTCAATAACTACTATCAATATATATTACAAAGAACTCCACTGCAGTTAATCTTCGACCGTGACCGTGCTTATGAGTGCATAACGCGAGGCGCGATAAACGTGTTGCGCAAATTCAATGGCCCTTCCTCGCTCGTTGAATGTCGTGCGCTCCATTGTCAGCAACGCCGTCCCCTTTGGTTCTTCAAAGAACCTCGCTTCAGCCGCATTTGAATTTCTAGCTGAGATCCGCTGGGTTGCATGGTGAGGAAAGATGCCCGCAGCTCTCAGCAATTCATAGAATCCGTGCTCTTCGAGCATCGCACTACTCAAAGTGACCATCGAAGTGGGAATGAAGTTATGGAGGAGTGCAATTGGCTCGTCATCGCCGTAGCGCAGCCGCTCTAGGTAGATCACGAGTTGTCCCTCAGGCAAATTCAATACCTCTTTTACGAGGTCTGAGGGTCGAATAACCTCATTTCGAAGCACCTTTGTGGCGGGCTTCTTACCCGCCACCGTGAGGTCGTCGAAGAGACTAGACAGTTTCACGTTGCGACTGACCTTCTCCTTCGTTACAGTCGTGCCCTGTCCGCGACGACGTTCCACGAGACTCTTGTCGACCAGGTAGGCGAAGGCCGCGCGCACGGTCGGACGCGACAGTCCGAGGTCCTCGGCAATCTTGACTTCGTTTTCTAGTCGGTCCCCCGTGCGAAGTCCTCCGTCACGAATTTCGTTCTCGATCTGCTGAGCCAATTGGAAGTACAACGGCACTGGAGAGTCACGATCTAGAACGATTGAAGCGATCGGGTCATACGTCGGTAGGGTCAGTCGGGCCATGTGGTTCCTTAGGTGACATACAACGAAAATAGTCTACTTCCAATTCCATCTAACTCATATAGTGCTATTGTTACGACATATGTTTGTTCCCAATTCACCTATCGTTGATCTCCAAATCAAGGGCTCTCATTGATGTCCTCAGTCATCATGAGTATCGATGAAACCAGTACTCGCGTAAGTACGGGGACCGCATCATGAATGTCACCGATGGTACTTCGATGACGCCGGTCTTCGACGTCCTTACGATGGGACGTTGCGGCGTCGATTTTTACCCCACTGAGCATGGCAGTCTTGTTGACGTTCAGCACTTTGACAAGTTTCTCGGCGGAAGTCCCGCCAACGTGGCCGTTGCGGCATCGCGACTTGGACAGCGTGCGGCACTCATCTCGCGCACTGGTCCCGACCCGTTGGGTGCCTACGTCCACGCGGCCCTCCGCGGTTTTGGAGTTGATGACCGATACGTGAGCGAAGTCGCCGGATTCCAGACGCCAGTGACGCTCTGCGAAACATTTCCGCCCGACAACTTTCCAATCTACTTCTACCGACAGCCCAAAGCGCCCGACCTCGAAATCTTCCCTGAGGAACTTGACATGTCGGCAATTAAATTAGCGCGACTCTTCTGGGCCACCGCGGGTGGTCTATCAGTGGAGCCCAGCCGTACGGCCACAATGGCAGCCCTCGCGGCTCGCAAACGCCAGCACCCCACGGTACTCGACCTCGATTACCGGCCGGTGTTCTGGACCTCACCCAAGGAGGCTCGCGACTGCGTGCGCGCCGCAGTGCAGTTCGCGAGTATCGCGGTTGGAAATCTCGACGAAGTCGAAGTATGCGTCGATACTAGAGACCCCGATGAGGCAGCTGATCGACTCCTCGAATTAGGTTGCACCCTCGTGATCGTGAAGATGGGACCGCACGGCGTCCTCGCAAAGACCCTGGACGAAAGAGTCATCGGCGTGCCAGTTGCTGTCGAGGTTGTCAATGGACTTGGGGCCGGCGATGGTTTTGGAGGAGCCCTGTGCCACGGCGTGCTCTCACAATGGCCGCTCGCCAGGATCATCGAGATCGCCAATGCTGCTGGGGCAATCGTCGCTTCAAATTTGGCGTGCTCTTCAGCAATGCCCACCATGGCAGAAATTACGCAACTACTCGAAAGTGAACACTGATGAACGACCAGCTTCGCACGTTACTCTCCGAAACACGTTTCGCCCGGCCCGAAGCCGTCGCCGAGGCGGCCGACAAGCGGATTAAGCGTGCGTCGCTAAGTCAATCTCGACAGTTGCTAATTGTCGCCGCCGATCACACCGCGCGTGGCATGATCGGTGTAGGCGATGAGCCTATGGCGATGGAGAACCGTTACGACCTGCTCGATCGCTTGTGCATCGCCTTGGCCAACCCGCGCGTTGACGGAGTCTTGGGCACTCCAGACATCATCGAGGACCTCATGCTCCTAGGAGCGCTGGACGACAAAGTGATCTTTGGTTCGATGAACCGTGGTGGGCTACCCGGTTCAATCTTCGAACTCGACGACCGCTTCACCGGTTACACGACGCAGTCAATCGTCGAATACGGTCTAGACGGTGGCAAGATGCTCACACGCATCAATTTCGGCGAGCCGGGCACCATTAATACGCTCACGTCGTGCGCCGAAGCGATCACTGAACTAGCGGCGGCGAAGAAGATTGCGATGGTGGAGCCCTTCATCAACGTCACTATGGAAATCGGGCCGCGCAACATTTTGACCGCGGACGCAGTCATCCAGTCGATGACAATCGGCTCGGCCCTCGGCTCGACCTCGGCGTACAGCTGGCTCAAAGTTCCCGTGGTCGCCGACATGGCCCGCGTTGCCGAAGCGTCGACGTTGCCGATCGTGTTACTCGGTGGGGATCAGAGTGATAGGCCTGACGAGATGTATCGCTCCTGGGAAGAGGCCTTGAAGCTCCCGGGGGTGCGCGGCCTGACAGTCGGACGTAATCTGCTCTACCCCCTCGACGACGACGTTGAGGGCGCTGTGAAGACGGCCGTCAGCCTTCTATGAGTGCTGAGTTTTTTCTGCCGGCGCGCGGCGCAACGACGGAAGGACTTTGCGTTGACATCAGCCCCGAAAGCGCGGACTGGAAGTTCTCTTCGCTCAAAGTAATCCAACTCAACCCTGGTCAGGAATACGCGTTCAACACTCTGGACTCTGAGTGGATTGTCCTTCCCCTCACCGGGAACTGCGTTGTCACCTGTGGCGCCGACATCTTCGAACTCGAGGGCCGCTCAAGTGTGTTCGCGCGCGTCAGCGACTTCGCCTACGTGCCACGCGACGCGAAGGTAGCGGTCAGTTCCGCTTCGGGGGGGCGATTTGCACTGACTGGAGCTAGGGCACGACGAGCGTTACCGGCACGATACGGTCGCGCCGATGAGGTACCCGTCGAGATGCGTGGCGCTGGCAGTGCTAGCCGCCAGTGCAACAACTTCGCCTCCCCCGACGGCTTCGAAACCGACCGACTCATTGCCGTTGAAGTCCTCACCCCCGGCGGCAATTGGTCATCCTATCCGCCGCACAAGCATGATGAGGAGCGCTCGGGCGAGTCCAAACTTGAGGAGATCTACTACTTCGAAATCGAGGGTGGCTCCGGTCCTGGTGAACTGGGACCCGGCGGGTACCAGCGCGTGTACTCCTCGGGCGAAGACCGTCAGATTGATGTACTTGCCGAAGTTTCAACTGGCGATACCTTAATCATTCCCTACGGGTATCACGGCCCCTCGATGGCCGCGCCCGGTTACAACCTCTACTTCCTCAATGTCCTCGCTGGTGAGGGCGAGACTCGCACCATGGCATTTTGTGATGATCCTGCCCACGCGTGGATTCGCAGTTCGTGGGAGGGTTGTGAGTGCGACCCTCGACTTCCCCTGACGTCGCACCGAGGTAGAATATGAGACTGACAGTCGCCCAAGCGCTAGTGCGCTTTCTTTCTGTACAGGACGTGGAGCGCGACGGACAACGCCAGCGATTTTTCGCCGGGTGCCTGGGCATCTTCGGACATGGCAACGTGGCTGGACTTGGTCAGGCACTCCTCGAGAGTGAGGACAACTTTCGCTACTACCTAGTGCGCAACGAGCAGGCCATGGTGCACACTGCCGTGGGCTACGCACGCATGTCCAATCGACTCCGGGCCTTCGCCTGTACCACGTCGGTGGGCCCAGGCGCCACCAACTTGGTGACTGGCGCCGCCGTCGCTACGACCAATCGGATCCCGGTGTTACTGCTACCCGGCGACATCTTCGCAACTCGACGTGCGAATCCGGTGCTCCAAGAACTCGAGGACCCGACCTCGCTTGACGTGTCGGTGAATGACACATTGCGTCCAGTCTCAAGGTACTTCGACCGCGTCTGGCGCGCAGAGCAACTTCCCCAAGCGCTACTGCATGCCATGCGGGTGCTTACCGATCCCGTCGAGACCGGGGCGGTGACCCTCGCCCTACCCGAAGACGTCCAGACCGAAGCGTTCGACTTTCCCGACGAACTCTTTATGCCACGCGTCTGGATGGTGCGCCGTCCTCGTCCCGATCGAGGACAAATGAAGTCGCTCGCGACCCTAGTACGCCAGGCCGAGCGTCCGCTCATCGTCGCTGGAGGCGGAGTTATCTATTCCGAGGCCAGCAAGGCCCTCGCCGATTTGGCGCATACGAGCGGTATTCCCGTCGCTGAGACGCAGGCCGGCAAGGGATCACTTCGCTTCGATCACCCCGCGAGTCTGGGATCTCTCGGTGCGACCGGCACG
>JABBNY010000106.1:0-2523 GCA_019352095.1 Acidobacteriota bacterium | reverse complement strand
CACGACCGCCGCCAATGACATCGCGCGCGATGCGGACCTCGTTATCGGCATCGGAACACGTTGGAGCGACTTCACAACTGCGTCGTTCTCGGTCTTTCAGAATCCCGAGGTCAAAATCGTAAACATCAACGTGGCCTCCTTCGATGCGCACAAATTGTCCGGAGCCGCCATCGTGGCCGACGCCCGCGAAGCAATCGAGGGTCTCACGGAGAAATTGTCGGACTGGCGAGTCGCCCCCCACTTCGAAGAGCGCTACCAAGCCGGGGCGGCACGGTGGAACGACGTCGTCGAATCGGCCTACGCCCTTGACCACCTGCCTCTGCCCAGCCAGAGTGCAATTATTGGGGCAGTCGAGGCCTCCAGCGATGATCGTGACGTCATTGTGGCTGCAGCTGGCAGTGTACCAGGTGACCTGCACAAACTCTGGCGCGCGCGAGATCCCAAGGGGTATCACGTTGAGTACGCCTTCTCGTGCATGGGATACGAAATTGCGGCGGGCATCGGAGTGAAGATGGCCGACCCAACCCGCGAGGTCTACGTTTTCGTCGGTGACGGTTCGTACTTGATGATGAATTCTGAGATCATCACCGCCGTCCAGGAAGGCATCAAGATCATCGTCATCCTCATCGTCAACCATGGGTTTCAATCCATCGGCGCACTGTCAGAATCCGTCGGCGTCGAACGCTTCGGGACAAAGTATCGTTACCGCGACGGTAACGGTCGCCTGGCCGGGGATAAATTACCCCTTGACCTGGCCGCCAATGCGGCGAGCCTCGGCGCCACGGTGCTACGCGCGACGAACATCGAAGCGTTCAAGAGCGCGCTCGTCGAAGCAAGGTCCAACACTGCGGTCACCGTCGTGCACATCGAAGACGACCCGATGGTGTCGGCACCGGACTCTGCGTCGTGGTGGGATGTGCCAGTGGCCCAAGTCGCGACACGCCAGTCCACTCTTGACGCCCTGAGTCATTACCAGACTGCGCAACGGATTCAGCGCAAGTTTCTGCGTTCAACGACTCTCGACGACAACGTACCGTCGTGAGCCGTCGCGCGGTGGCGTCTCAGTTCCTTGCGCCTCTCGCCGTCGATCAAGCGAGATGAGGTATCAGCGTGTCATTCGTCCCGCGCGACGGAGATGCGGCGTCAAGTGACGTCACTTTTTCCTCGGTAGCCTTCTCCAACGCAACTGCAACGTTCCTTCTCTTCGGAGCGACGTCGTCATTGTTCGGCCCCCTGCTGATCAGTTTCTCGAACCGCTTCCACCTGTCGTTGCCCGCCGCCGGAGCGGTACTTAGTATCTTCTTCTTCGGCTCCTTACTGGGTGTGCCCCTAGGGTACCTTGGCATCAAGAAATTCCGTGGGAATACGGTGCTCTCTTTCATGATGGTACTAATGGGAGCCGGAGCGATCGACGCCGCACTCTCGAGGAACTGGGTCCAGTTCCTAACGGGTGTCTTCATCATGGGTTTGTCCTTTGGCGGAGTGGACTACTCACTCAATACTCTGCTGGTGCGCACCGAGCCCGAACATCGGGGCCATCGACTGAGCTTGGCCAACGCTGGCTACGGCTTGGGCGCGGTCGTCGGACCCGCGCTGATAATTCTCGTGCGTCCGAACAACTTCCCACTGCTCTACGGAGTGATCGCAGTTGCCGCGGTCGTCCTGTCAACATTCAATCGCGGACTAATCGCTCCCTCGCCGCATAACCCAGCAAAGCACCGGGGCTCATTGTGGGCGAAGGGTCGGCGCCGGTCAATCTTGTTGACGTTCATCGTTGCCTACATCTTGTACGTCGCCATCGAAACTAGTACCGCTGGTTGGATCGCCCCGCAATTGCACCGCGAGGGTTATTCACAGTCCCTAGCCAGCGTCGTGACCGCCGGTTTCTGGGGAGGGCTGGCGATTGGCCGCGTCGTGGGTGGACCACTTGCCAAACGTTGGTCCGAGGAGATCCTGGTTCTGGGCGGACTGGGACTCGCAGTACTTTTGAGCCTGTCGGCGTTCTTCAATGGCATCGCACCCTTCACGTATCCGCTGCTGGGGCTCATTATCGCCTCTGTTTATCCGATGGGTCTGATTTGGTACACACTCCTCTGTCCTGGCGATGGCGACGGCCTTGCGACCCTCATCTTGTTCATGATGGCTGGTGGCATCGTTGGTCCGGCAGTCGAGAGTCTGATGGTCTCACTAGTGGGCATCCATGTCGTGCCGATCGTGATTGCCACTTACGCGCTGTTGGACTTGGGCCTCTTTGCGAGTGCCTTGCGTTACGACCGGCCAGCTGTCTCTCAGGACTGACGCTCGGATGACGACTTCATTGTCGATGCGGCCGTAACTTTGTCGTAACAGGAACCAGCCCGTCGGTGGTGCCACTCACCGCAAGACTAGTTTGGACGTCGACACCACGCGGAATTGGTGATGAAAGATTTGCGCCTCGAGAGCGCTCAGGGTATTAGAAGAGTATTGCCCACACGTCTGGCACTCGAGGTCCAAGCCGGAATTGTTGCGACCGTTGTGAAGAGT
>JABBNY010000105.1 GCA_019352095.1 Acidobacteriota bacterium | reverse complement strand
AGGCTCACCTGGGGTATGTAGGGAAGTACTTGGGCGAGAGTGGTGACGAGCTGGCACGCATCTATGAGGTTTGCGTCGTTGTTCTTCACGACGTCGACGTTGATGCCCGGTGCCACATTCTGGGGTGACCGGTCAAAGCCCGGCGGCAGCGTCTCACCGGGTGTCGCTGCGAATCCCGATGACGGATTGATGGTTACTTGGACTGGCACGAGACCCGCGTGACAAAAGCCGCCCGGAGGGGAATAGTCCAGGCGATAGTCAACGCTCTGGGTGCGACTGAGAACAGAGACGGGGACGTTCGCGTTCATGACCAAAGAGCCCACCGAGCTGAGGCGCTGGCTCGCGACGATGTAACCGCCCACAAGGACGCTGAAGGTTGCAACACCGCCGACCGGAGGGGGCGTGTAGTCGGCCTGGAGTCGTAGCTGCAGTGTGCGAATCGGTGTACCGAACTGGGACTGTGAGAGGAACTGAGTGACGTCGACGGTTCCCAACCCCTCGATCGAGGTCTGATTGCCCAATTGAGCGAAGGTGATCTCGCGGGTGCCGTTCGCGGTGACGGTGACCTTGAGGGGATTGGTCGTACTCTGGGTTCCTTTCGCACCGAACGCGTTGTTCGATGTGGCGAGCGCCAGTTGGCCGACACCTATGGCTTGGGCTTCCTTCACCAAAGCGTTGCCTTGACCGCTTATGACGAGGATTGGGGCGGAACCCGCTTTCAGCACCGCGGTGTCGCCAGTCGTCGACGAGGGAGTGACTTTCACGAGGACGTTTCGAATGAGAGGGCTGATGGCCTGATCAGGCGGCGCGCCCTGGGCAATGGAGACCTGGGTGTTGGTTCCGTATTGCTGAGAAACGGTGGCCGCAATCTGCATACTCGCGAGCGAGGCGGCGCGCGCGTTGACACTCGAGAGACCGACGAGAGAAGGGATCCATACGATGATTCGATTGAGTTGAGGTGGCCAGAAATCCGCCGGATTGGTAGGGCTCTTTAGTGCGCCGCTCAAGAGTCCACTGGCTGACTCGATTTGTGCGACAACGGAGTTGGTTGCCGTACAGCCACTGGGATTGAGGTACTTTGAATCGAGATTGAGGTCGATGTGCACGTGGATATTCACCGTGCCGTTCTGCACGTCGCCAGCGGTAAGCGGAGCGGAGAACTTCGACGTGCCGTTGATGTTGCTGAGGTTCTCCGGGTAGACGTTCGTCGGCGTGGTGATTGTGGCGATGCCACCGGTCACGGGGCCACGAATGAGCATCGTTGCGACGAACTCGACGGGTGTCGTACCCGTTGGTACATAGAGTGTGAAAAACGCGTCACCGCTGGGAGCGGAGAGCGTCTGCGGTTTACCGTTAGAGAGCAGACTGAGAGAGAGCAACCCCTTGGTCGAGGTGAGTGTTGTGGTGGAAGTCGCTGAGCTCGCCGACGCGAAAGTACTGTCCAGCAGTGGCGAGACACCACCCATCAGGACTATCGTGGTTGCCAGCAGGCACCTCAGAAGGAGCCCCCGTCGAGGCGAGGCGAGGCTTCTGAGTTGGCGAAATCGCCCTGTCGACATGTGCCTCTGCTCACCAGTTCGCCAATAGAGAAATACAAAGTGTATAGGAAAGTTGTATTAAAGGGTCGTTCCGCACATAAGAACATTGATAATTTATCAATTACTTGGCAAAATCTTAGACCATGGATTACTTGAGTACCTGATGAAGAGGCCACTGGCGAGCGTGGCGGTCGCACCGGGCGACGCACGGTTGAGATCCGAGAAACGCTGAGGTTCCTGTGGTCCTTGGCCCGAGGTGGGTTATTTAACCCGGGAACCTGAGGTCGTTCATGGCGACATCAGCACGGTTGAGGAGTGAATCAAAGGTGTCCTCGGAGCGTGGGTCGAAGTGCGACGCGCCGACGTACGCAGTGATCTCTATGGAGTCGGACGAGAGGTCGTTGCGAGCTCGAATGCTCGCCAAGAGTCGTTGCGTCGCGATCTCGGAATTGTCGGCATCACCCAAGAGCACCGCAAATTCGCTCGCACCTAGGCGGGCCACAATATCGGACTCTCTGAACTCGTGTTCGAGGAGTCGCGCGAAATCTCGAAGTGTCTGATCGCCGTTTTCCGAGTCCCGCGCATCGTCAGTCGACTTGAAGTCGTCGAGTCCGATGTAGAGCAGGGTGGCGGGCATATTGCGACGTCGACTCGCGGCCAGCGCCTTGGCGGTGAGTAGTTCAAAGCCGTGACGATTACTGAGGCCCGTCAAGATGTCCATCGACTCGAGGTGGTGCGAAGCGATTTCCTGCTCGACGATCTCGGCTAAGTCGCGAAGTGAGTCGCCCTCTGACGCGGTGAGTTCGCGAGGTTCGTCACCCATGATGCACAGCGTGCCAAGGTTCGTACCGAGCGGACCTCGCACAGGGTAGCCAGCGTAGAAGCGAACGTGTGGCGAATTCTTGACCATCGGTCCATAGGAGAATCGGAGGTCCTTGGTGGCGTCGGCGACGTGCAAGATGGTGTGCCCGAGGATGGTTTCGTTGCAGAAAGCGAACCGCCGCGGTGTCATATCGAGTTCAAGGCCCTGGCGTGAAATGAACCAGACGTTGTCCTCGTCGATCAAGGTCACGGCGGCAAAGGGCACGCCGAAGAGGCGCTGGGCGAGGCGCGTGACGCGATCGAATCGTTCCTCGGGTCGGGTCCCTAATTCACCCAGTGCGTACACCTCTCTAAGCCGAGCGGCCTCGTTGGGTGGTTTCTTTGGCACCTTTATTGCTCCATTCTGGCCCGCTACTGCGCCCCGTGCGTGTAGTGAGTGGGCAACCCAACGCGCCTGACTGTGAAGAATACCTCCAAATCAACCGACATTCGAGGACGAGGGAATGGGTGCTCTCTGTACCCGGACCAGGCCTTCAAGGGCACAACTGGTTCCGAGGGTTCCGCAGGGGCTTACTAAGTCGCGGGCGGTCGTGTCACTGCTTCGAGCGCTACACGCTCGTTGCGTGCGAGAAGAGCCGAACGGCCACAGGGCCAGTGTGTGACCGATTGTCCCTGTGGCGACGTCGCGGTGTGGCGATCCCAGTGAGACGAGTGGTACTAGTTGTCAGTTGGGGCGTAGCCCGTCCCCGTGTAGCTCTGGCCGTCACCGCCATCGCCGGTGTAGGGGAGTGTGCTCGTCGTCGAAGTGGTTGTCGTCGATGGTGGGCGCGTCGTTGTGGTGCTGGGAGCGGTCCGCGGGGACTGGGTCACCGGCGGTGCTACGTACACCGGCGCGGGTGGCGTTGTCGGTGGTGTCGTTGGGTGGGTGATCCGAGGGGCAGTTGTGGTCGTCGTTGAAGATGTCGTTGTGGCAGAGAGGGCTAGCGAAGAAGGAACCGAGCGGTTTGTAGCGACCACAATGCCCACTCCCACGCCGAGTGCCAGTACCGCAGTACCGATCCAGGCCAAGATGCTCGAGAGGCGACGCATCACCAACCCCCTCCGTTCATCCTCTGCTTCTCCTCGAGCGCTCGTGATACACGCATAGGCTGCGCACCCTCCATTGTCTCGTTCTTAAAACTATCGTCACCCGTGCACGACGTCCATTACATATTGATGGCAATTTGGATGGAGAACTGTACAAGTGATTAGAAATTCCTACTAACGAGTTGTGAGAAGTCTGAGATACGCCGTACTTCGAATGAACACGGCGTGATTCTCATCCACGAGGGGATGCGGACGAATTAGTTTCTCTCTAGTGCAGTCCTTCGGGCATCATGGTTGGGATCGGCATTTCATATCGGGGAAGTCATGAGAGAGTCTTTTCGTAGTTCACATCAACGAGACCATCGCTTCAGTCGATCAAGACGTATCTCACAGACGCTCTTTCTCGGCGCCGGTCTCGCGTCCGGCGTCATCGTGAGTCACGTCGCGGCGGACTCACGGGTGGCGGTCGTTCCATCGGTGCAGGGTTACGGGACGACCGGCACGACTACTACAACGACGTCGCCAAAGCTGACGCGCGTCACAACTTCTACGAGCGTCGCTCGAGCGCGCACCTCGACACCGACCCCGAGCGCTCCAGCTAGGCCAAGCCAGCCGGTGACGTCATCGCCACCGACCACACAGGCGCCCGTCCGTCCCGCCGCTCCGACGCCGGCGACGACGCTACCCCCGGCACCTACGACGACGGTCTACGTACCCCCAACGACGGTGCCGGCGCCGGTCACCACCACGACGGTGTGCACGACGAGCCCCTCGGGTCACGTGACCTGCTATTGAGGTCGCGGCGCGAATGGGTTTCGGGAGAAGTCACCACCAAGAGACGTGCACGTACGAGGCGAGTATCGAGGCGCGGCGACCACTAAACGTGCACGCTGAATCGAGCGTACGCGAGGGCGAGTGCGAGAACCACCGACGCCCAGCAGAGATATGACAGGGCGCGCTCGAGTGGTGCAAGCAGACTCCGTCGCGTCAGGACAGAGGTGCGGCCATCGAGCCAGGTGACGCTCCCCTCGAGGGCGTTCGTAGAGCGCCGTAGAAGTCGCGCGGGCGTCGACAGTTGACGCTGTGTGAGCGCGACGAAGGTCGCATAGAGCGCGGCCGCCACCGCCGCGAGATTGAGCGATGAGTGCTGCGCGTAAAACGATGTGAGCACGGGGAACGCACCCCACCCGGCAGCGAAGATGATGTCGTTATGAAGCCAGCCGTGGAAAAGTTCCAGGTTGTACCCAACGGCGATGAGGACACCGGCCACGATGAAATAGATGAGTGCAGTGTTGACGTAGAAGAGGCCGATCACACCAAGCAGGCACGCCCCTACGATCCCCACGATGGACGCGGCCGCGAGTTGCCACGAAGGAATGATGGTGCCCAAGGGGCGGCCGTGTAATTCATCGAGCGCGTGAGCGCCCACGCCCACAGCGAGGAGGAAAGCCGCCAACGTGATCCACAGACGCGAAGCGCTCACCGGTCCATTGATACACGCGCCGACGACGACAAATGAGAGATGACACAGAGAATAGGGAGGATGCGTGAGCGTCCACCAATCGCGTACCCGTTGGTTGCGCACGATGCGAGGCGAAGCGTAGAACGCGGGCGCCAGCTCATCGGGCTCGTTATCGCGTGTCGACATCAGTCAGACCGATAGCCCCACATGACGAGACCACCGCCGAGGCTCATCGTTCGCCATTCCACATGATCAATTCCCGCACGACGCCACGCGTCAACCGTCCAGTCGACGGAGTAGTGGCGGTAGTGGCTGGAGATGCTAGGTCCGAGGAATCGGCCAACGGACATCCACCCTTTGCCACCGGTGAGGAGCCCGGCGAGGGGGAGCACGATGCGCGTATAGATCCACCACAACACGCGCCAGACTGGTTTAGTGGGAACTGCGAACTCGAGGCTCGCAATACGTCCGCCGGGTTTCACGACACGAGCGAGCTCCTTCAGCACCGCTTGAGGATCAGCGACATAGCGAAGTAAGTACGTGAAAGTCAGCGCGTCAAAGGTTGCGTCAGGGAACGGGAGCTCCTCCGCGTGTCCCTGGACGAGCCACACGCGATCGCCGTACCCTCGGGCAATGTTGTCGCTGGCGGCGTGCAACATCTCGGGACTCAGGTCGATACCGATGATCTTCGCCTCGCTCGAGCGGGCGAGTTGGGTCGTGACCGCACCAGGACCACACGCGACGTCGAGTATCAATTTCGGGCGCGAGGGAACGACGTGACGAATCATTTCGCTTCGCCAACGGCGATCTTGCGCGAATGAGAGGACCTGCGCGAGGAGGTTGTATTTCTTGGGTAGTGGCGCAAAGAGTTGGCGGCTGAATCGATTGGGTGTTCGACGCGAAGCTCGCACGTTTCGATTGACGATAATCATGGTCGAGCTCGCCGGGTGCCAGCCTGCTCACGGGTCAGCGTCGAACCGTTCGGTCGGGTGATCCGTGGTGGAGCGGTGCGTTGAAGATTGATGCACATACTTTGAAGCGCCCCTTTCAATCTGTTGTCGATAGGTGAGGACCAGACGAGCAGCACTGATGTGTTCACCCTAACTGGCCAGTGGAGCGGCGACACGGCTTGATGACTCTTTGTTGTACTGAGCAATGTCGCGCATGGACATAATCGTCAATGAATGTTTAAGGTCAAGTGCAAGGGGAGATCAGATGATGACTGACCCAGGTCGATGGAGTACTGGCCCGCCAGGGTGGTGAAAGAGCCCTTGGCGAAGACTTGGAAGGCCGCTGGAGCCAAGGTCAGGGTCACGATCTTGGACGCGGAGGGTGCCAGCGTCACCCTCGCAAAGGCGCGAAGCTGCTCGGGTGGTTCTCCCGCGATGTTTGGGTAGTGGACGTAGACCTGGACCACATCGGCGCCGGAGCGCGCTCCGATGTTGTGCACGCGCACGTGCACCAGAACCAGTTTGCCGCGATGGGAGAGGAAGGCCGACGAGAGTTTGAACTTGGTGTAGTCAAGACCAAAGCCAAAGGGGAAGAGCGGTGTGTAGTGGTGCACTTGGTACCAGCGGTACCCAACGGCCAGACTGGAACCGAAGTGTACAGAAAGGTTGACGCCGGGGAATTCTCGCGGAATCGTGATGGGTTGGTGGGACAACGAGGAGGGGAAACTGAGTGGTAGTCGGCCCGATGGGTCGACACGGCCACTCAGGATTGCTGCGATAGCGGCACCGTCCTGTTCTCCTGGATACCAGGCCTCGAGAACACCCGCGACGCGAGAGAGCCACGGCATCAACACCGCGCTGCCAGTATTGAGCACCACGATGGTCCGCGGGTTCACCGCGGCGACAGCAGAGATGAGCGCATTGGCATCGCCAGATAGCTGGAGGTTCGGACTGTCTGCCCCCTCCGTGCTGAAGTCACCAGCGAAGACTATTGCGACCTTCGCTTTTCGTGCAGAAGCGACGGCTGCGTTGATGGCGGGGGTGACATCAGTTATTCCGAATTTCGGGAGTGCGTGGTGCCGCGGCTGGAACCACGTCGCGCTAAAGACGTAGATCCGATGCTTGTTGAGGCGGACGGTCGCGGTTATGTCCGCGGGCGCGTGCAAACCCATTGAGGCGACGACCGTCTTGTGGTTCAAGTACAGCCACGTGTCGCCCGTCTGACGTATCGACACCTCGTAGACGCCCGAGCGACGAGGACGAACTCGAAGGGTCCATCGTGCCCAGGCGTCACTCGTACCAGGCTTGGACGCGGTGGCGATTGCCGGTGTCGCCCTTGGGCTGAGTTCAATACCAAGGTCGGCCTTGCCAGGAACACGGGCGCGCTTGAAGGGTGTCATCAATTTGAGGGGCGTGCCGTGGACGATGGCGACGTTGTTCAGTTGGTCAATGTCGAGTGTGGGTGGTCCGCCCGGTTGATAAGTGACCCGGGTGTGTGGTCCCATGGTGTTTCGAATCGCGTGCAGTGGTGTCACTATGAACGGAGCGATGACTGTCGAACTACCACCACCTGAGGTTTGCGGGCTCTGTGCCGCGTCGACTCCAATGACCGCGATCGAACGGGTGTTGTGCGCGAGTGGCAGTACGGCGTGCGAGTTCTTCAGCAACACGACACTGCTTTCGGCCGCTCGCAGCGCCACGACGGCGTGCGAAGCGGACGCGGCATTCGCGTTCAGCGCCAGTCTGATCGGGTGTGCGATAAGGCCGAATTTGAACATGGTGGCGAGGACGACGCGCACGGCATGATTCAGGTCAGCCACGTGCAGGCGGTGGTGTTGAACCATCTTGACCAGTGCCGTGGCTGAAGCTGGTTTGATCAGCGAGATACCTGCGTGCAGTGCTTGGGGCACGTTGAACACCGCACGCAGGTCCGAACGAACGAAGCCGGTGAATCCCCAGGAATGAAGTGTCGAGTAGATGTACGGGTCTGAACACGTGTTGACGCCGTTGAGCGAACCGTATGAACACATGATGGACGCAGCGTCACCTTGTTGGACTGCGGCCTTGAAAGGGGCGTTATACAGTTCTGCGAGCGCGCGCAGGCTCACGGTCTGGTTCAACTTGAGCCGAGCGGTCTCTTGGGTATAGGCAGTGAAGTGCTTGACGTTGGCGAGCTCCCCGGTGGATTGAATGCCCTTGACGTCGGCGACCCCCAACACGCCCGCCAGAAGCGGATCTTCGCCGTAGGTTTCGAAGATTCGACCGCCCTGTGGAACGCGAGCCAGATTGAGCTCGGGTCCTTGGACAACGGCAATTCCTTTCGCACGTGCCTCTTGTCCCTCGACGACGCCAATCGCGTGAGCGATGGCGGGATTGAAGCTCGCCGCCACCCCAATTGCGGCTGGTAACTGGGTCACTGCAGTGAGTCCATTGCCCACACCATTGGGCCCGTCAGTCAGCGTGAGGGCCGGGATGCACAAAGAGGGTACGCCGATATTGGCGTTCTCGAGTGGCGGGTACGTGGAAAGGGCGATGAAGTCGGCCTTCTCGCGTAACGTCATTCGTGAAAGCACTTCGCCCGCGAGGCCGTTCGGCGAGAGGGAGTGGTGTCGTGATTGGTCGACCCACGGGCAGCCACTAGGCAACACACTCGAGAGATGAGACGTCCGGACGTGGGCAATCGTGACACTCGGGCTCTTCGCTGCCGACGCACTCGAACTCACGAGCGTTGCGAACACGAGCATTGTGGCCAGCAGTTGCGACATTGTCTGTCGTAGTCGTGAGTGAGTTCCAGCATTTCGACACCGTTGTGTGCTGTTGGGGTGTCTAAATATCGGTGGATCTATACCTCGCATGTGTCTCGATCTTTGCTTCAACGCTGCAGTAATTCTCGAGACGCCATCCTTTCGACGCTACACCAGCACCAACTTCGCGAAAGTAAAGGGTACTTTGACGTGGTTCGACTGGCCTGATCCCCTTGAACTGATCCACTTGACCTGCACCCTATTTAGTGAGCCACTTCAATGAGAGTTCTGGCCGGGTTGTGT
>JABBNY010000104.1 GCA_019352095.1 Acidobacteriota bacterium | reverse complement strand
CAATACCTCAGCATTCGTTACTCCGAACGACTCGGCGAGGCGGAGATCGTCGCGTCGGTTGGCTCCAAGGGTGATAGCTACGATAATGCGCTCGCCGAATCGTTCAACGGTCTCTACAAGACCGAACTCATCTATCGCCAAGGTCCCTGGCGCAACGTCGAGCACGTCGAATGGGAGACGCTCAAGTACGTCGACTGGTTCAACAATCGTAGAATCCACGAGTCGCTCGACTACGTGCCACCGGTCGAGTTCGAAGCGGCCTACTATGACTCCGGCGAGTCAGAAAGTCTGCCCGTGTTGGAAACGATTTAGTCTCCAGGTTTCCCGTCGCGATTCAGAACTGACAGCGGACCACGCACCCGTGGTGAGTTCTCAAAGTACATTTTCTGCAATCTTAGGTATCTCATCGCTGTTGAGCCTAGGAAACTCGTCGCGTCAAACACTTCTTGAAGTGATGTTCATTCACTTTTAACGACTCATGAACCAGCAACGACGCCCGCGTTCGAGTGTCATCGAAGAATCTCACTTCTACCGGCAGTCTCGCGCTGTCACGTACACCGTTCGTGGACCCTCAGCGGATTGTCCTCTACGAAGATCCTCGGAGATGATGAGATGAGTTCGTAGTGTGTCGCTGCAGTGGTGTGCCCAATTTCTCATCACGACGTGAAAGAATGGTGATAATGGCGACATCAGCGTGGAAGACCCACTGGCATAAGCATCCTGGTGTGAGGTCGGGGGACGACCTTTCCTTCGGCGAGCGCGCAGCGGACCGAATGCGCAGTGCAATGGGTTCGTGGCCATTCGTTTTCATTTTCTTTGCAGTGATGATCGGCTGGGCGCTCGTCAACACCGTTCTACTCGAACATGTCCTACATCACAAAGCATTCGATCCCTACCCTTATATTCTCCTGAACCTGTTCCTTTCAATGTTGGCGGGAATTCAAGCTGCTGCGTTACTGATCGCCGCGAAACGCGCGGATGCGATTTCTTCTGAGGTGGCGCTTCACACCGCCGACAACACCGATGACATCAAGACACTCATCAAAGAGAACACCGTGCTCACCGAACAGATGAAGCAGAACACTGACCTTCTCGATGAGATCCATCGCCACGTGACCGAGATCGGCAAGGTACTCGGCGCTAGCGACGGAAACTTTGCTCCAAATTGACCACCACTTAGCGGCGCTTCATTAGCCAGTACCCAGGTCTTGATGGAACGTCGTCGAACGCCACTCACTAGGGCCTCGGCTCTCGTGAGTAACTTTCGCTAAGCAACGCGTGGTCTCCGTGGAACCTCTGGGCCAGCCTCTTGTTCTACTCAAGAGTGGCTAGGTTGGGCTCAGGAGGAATTTCCTATGAGCGATTATTTGCATGGACTGGTTGCGGTCGCGATTACTCGCGATGAAGCGCGCGTATGGGCAACGGGTGTAGAGCCAGGTTCCACCGCGCTCACCGTCCACGCTCCAAGTGAGATGGCGCGACATCATCACGTTCGAGAAGCGCAGCACCACCGCGGCCACGACACGGAGCACCAGAATTCTCTTTTCTACGAATCAATTAGTCAAGCCGTCGAAGGTGCTACTTCGATCATCCTTATTGGCCACGGGAAGGCCAAAGCGAATGAGATGGTGCACTTAACCCAGTACTGGGAACGAAAGCACCCGGAGCTGGCACAAAAGGTCCTCGGTGCCATCGACAGCGACCTGGAGGCTCTTTCACAGGCGCAAATACTTTCGCTCGTGCGAGATTGGTACGGGCAATATAAGGAATTCATCTAGCGGGTCACCACGCGACACTGTTTGACCCACACCCATACTGCGAGATGATCAGTTCATCTACTTCGCGTGGCTATGACCACATTCAAGTCGGCTCGATCCGATTTGTGGAGGTGCGTGACCTATTAGGCGCGCGACCAACATGGTGACACCCTGAAGAAATCTGCCCCGTGCCACCGTTCGGTGAGCTCCTCTCGGTGCCTGAAACGATCTGTTCAGGGTCCCACGAGCAAAGAAGTGCTTGATTCTGAATACCCATGGGGGTATGCTAAAAGCATCCGAGCTAGAGGAGATATTCGTGATAAGTGAAGTTGATGTCGATACGTTTACTGCAGCGCACGCGGATGGTGCTTACGTGGTTGATGTCAGGGAACCCTATGAATACGTGGGTGGGCACGTGCCAGGTGCGCGCCTCATTCCGCTCTCGACCCTCGCAGATTCACTCGAAGAATTGCCCGTCAGTCAACCCATCTACCTCATCTGCCAGGGCGGGAATCGCAGCAAGGTCGCAGCCCAATACCTCGCACGTGTGGGTCGCGATGCGCGTTCAGTACTTGGTGGTACCAGCGGCTGGTTGAGTGCCGGTCGACCCGTCGTGCGTGGGGCTCGGGCCAACCTCGCCTGAGATCGGTGACCCCCTCTTTCTTGTGGGGAAACCCGGTTCTGTCCACAACGACCTAGGAGTCCAACTCCGGTTTGGTCTCACAATGGCGCCTCGAACCTTCGAGCAACGTTCGAACTAGTAACACCACCCCGAGCATGCATACCAAGAGAGCGTCCGCGTTCAGAGCGATCACCTCGTCATGGCGACTTGAAGCGATCCCCTCGCACAGAGTGCCGACGGCGGTACCTACGTTGAATGCCGTACTTACCCAGGCTGTGGCCTCGGTTCGGGCGGTGGGTGGACAGACAAATTGCACCGCAACGAACGACACGATGAGTACCGGTGTCATGGCTGCGCCAAAGAGAAAGAGTGACGCCCCGAGCAACCAGACACTGGCGAACGAGCTGAAGCCAATGGCAGCCGTCGCGGCAACAAGCGCGAGCGAGGCGAGTTCGCATCGAGTGGAGTTCAGCCATCGCTGATGTGCCCAGAGGGGGCCACCGATGACTCCTCCAAAAGTCAGCACTGCCAGAAGGTACCCGGCTCGAGCTGGTTCGCCCATCTGCAACGCGCGCGCCGCCACCGCCACCTCGACCACCCCGAGCATCGATGAGAGCGCGGCAACCACAAGGAGCAGCCTTATGAACTGGGGGGTCAATAACGTACTCCTCACGGCGCGCGGTGCGGAGCGGGACTCTCGCGCCACATGTGACATAGCGATCGGTGCGCTGATCAACGACAGCGTGCCGACGAACATCAACACCGCGCTGATCACGAGAGCGAGCACCGGACCATTGACCGCAACCAGTAGGCCGACAACGACAGGCCCCAGCGTGAACAATGCGTCCTCGAGCACCAGGTCGAGACTGTAGACACTCTTGAGCTTCGTGAGGTCGCGCGAGAGGTGCGCCCACAGCGACCTCACCGCCGGACCAATTGGGGGCGACATCAATCCGGCAAGTGCGCACGTCGCCACATAGACGAAGGCGCTTCGAACTCCGGTGCGCGTGAGCGCGGCGATTACGAGGACGGATGCGCTGAATGCAGCGCCGAAGAGGAAGATGGGGACGCGATGCCCACTGCGATCGACCCACCGGGCTTTCCAAGGCGTCGACATCGCCATGATGGAGAAACCCGCGCTGGACGCCGCGGCCGTTGTCAATGAGCCGCTGGCGTGCTCAACGGCGAGCAACATCGAGAGCCCGAACATCGCGTAGGACAGGCGGCAGACACTCGATGTGATGAGTACGTGTCTGGCACTCTGTTGCGACACGAGGGCGCGCAGGGTACGCAGAAATTGTGATTGTGGCATGTGATGTTCCCTAACCGAACCATTTCGCGCGGTCGACAACTCTGAGTCGACACGCGCAGTGCGACGAAGTGGCGTGCGTTCAAACGCCGAATCCTCGGTTCAGTCACGACGGCAGTACATCCACCAAGGATAGCTTCACGGCCGTGATCGAAGCGCGAGGGCATGAATAGGTTGCAAGACTTCTCACGCGGTCAACTCGCGCAGTCGCTGACCAGACCGATTGTTCCCAGGCATCCACTCAGCGTTAGTCTTCCAACATGATCCTTTGTGTGCCCGTACTCGAAGATGGCGTTGTCGATCCACGATGGGGACGGGCGGATCGGATCGCGGTAGCTGAAGTACACGATGGTGCCATCACGTCGTGGCAGGAGATCGAAGTGTCGTGGAGTCGCCTACACGACGAGGGCTCACCGGCTCGCCATCATGCCCGCGTAGCGCGATTCTTGAAGGACCATCACGTCGAAACTGTCGTGGCCAATCACGTCGGCGAAGGGATGGTCCGAATGGTGAACACCATGGGTCTCACGTTACGACTTGATGCCCTTGGCGACGCTCGCGCCGCTGTCTTGAGCGCGTCGAACAACTAGCGCGAGCTAGTCACTAGCCCACTGGCGCGCCGTCGGGCTCTCGCGGCGCATGTTGTGCCGGCAGACATTCGTCGTCTTCTTGATCCACGAAGCCGCGAGGGTCAACATCGTGATTGTGATCATGAGCGTCTTCGGCGCAACCTCCGATTGTCTCGTAGTTAACCGATGAAGTTGAGCCCAAAGGTGCGACAATCGAAGTGGGGGGAGTAAGGAGTCCTGATGCGCTCGTATGTGAGGGGCTTTCGATACGCAGCGCCAGTATGCTCACGACGGCAATGATGGTCAGCGCCGCTATGACCATCAACAATGGTCTCATTCGATTTCGCACCACATACTCCAGATCAAGAATGCCAACAACTACGCCCAAGTCTCAACACTCTAGCGAGGAGCCCATGATGGGCGATTTCAAAGACGTTTTTCCTCTCGGGCCTCGCTCGTGGGTCGTGCACGCACTTCGCCCATCATCTATTGTCTTGCTTCGTATTTGGTTCGAGCGCACGCCAGGGCGTCAGATCGTGTTGGGCTCAGTAAACTCATAAGAGTTGCGATTTTTGTCGCGTGAGTGGGCCAACAGTGACCTGAAGAGCGCATAGATCGTGCGAAATGAGTCAGGGGAAGTGACGACGATGAGTGGCGTGTTCGATTTGACGGGTCGCTCAGCGCTCGTCACCGGTGCTGGAAGTGACACCGGTATTGGTTTTGCCACCGCTCGCCTTCTTGGCGAGATGGGAGCGTCGGTCCTGGTCAGCTCCACAACAGAGCGAATCCATGACCGCGTCGACGAACTTCGTGCCATCGGTATAGACGCCATTGGATTACCTGGAGACCTCACCGATCCGTCAACTGCGTTGCGGCTCGTCACCGCGGCGAGTGAACAGTGGGGTGGCCTTGACGTAGTCGTGCACAATGCGGGTATGACGTCAGTTTCTCAACCCGAATTCCAGGCAGGAACCATAGACGAGATGGATTTCGCGACGTGGCGCGCGGGTCTGTCACGAAATCTCGACACGGCATTCTTGACCGCAAAGGTGTGCCTGCCATCGATGATGAACCGAGGATGGGGGAGGGTGGTCTTTGTGGCAAGCGTGACCGGCCCCCTTATGGCAATGGCTGGCGAACCCGCCTACGCGGCGGCAAAGGCGGGAATGGTTGGTCTAGCTCGTGCGCTGGCACGCGATTCAGCATCGCGCGGTGTCACAGTGAATGCGATTGCGCCCGGTTGGATCGCTACTGGTTCTCAAACGCCCTTTGAGCACGCGCAGGGGCGCGCGACACCGCTCGGTCGAAGCGCGTCGCCAGACGAAGTCGCCAGCGCAATCGGATGGTTGGCGTCACCCGGCGCCTCTTACATCACTGGACAATGCCTCGTTGTGGATGGCGGAAATTCGATTTGCGAAGAGCGAGCGTGACGACCCCAGGTCGAGCGACGCCACGTCGACTACTTGATGAGATCCTTCGCTAACTGCGAGATTCCCTTACCCCACGCGACGAGTGACGTGGCGGGCAGGAAAGCAGTTCCCTTGCTGGTGTGGTCCACTACTGGATCAGCAAGGTAGCGTTCTCGTCCTGAAGGATCGATGAAGTAAATCACTGACGTGTGCACGATGTCCGCGTTGGGATTGGGCGCCTCGACCTGCACACCATACGCACGCCAAATGGCAGGAAGGGTGCTGACCTTGCCAGTGAAGAAGTGCCATGACTTGATGGTGTTGAGTCGATGTTCGGTTGTGAACTTCGAAACGTCAGCCACGCTCGCGTAGTACTGATTCACGTTCACGGCGAGGAATACGACCTTCGAAGCGTCACGACCGAGATTGTGATTCGCATCAATGAATTCCTGGGACACGATCGGACAGATGTCAGTGCAATGGGGATCCATGAATTCCAATATCACCGCTTTCCCACGAAAGGAACGAAGTGACAACGTGTGCCCATTTTGGTCGGTGAGTGTGAAACCCGGAGCCGGACGAGCGGGTACCGGCGATAAAGCCATCAAATCAGCGATATGTGTCGAGATATTTTGTGGGACGCCCGAGGCTCGAAGTGCCGGAACGGCTTGTTGAGAATTTCTCGATCGAACAGCGAAAAAGGCAAACGTTGCCGTTGCGAGCACGAGGGCAACGAGAGCAACGTACAGCGCCCGCGGGGCGCGCACTCGTGGTTGAAATTTCGAAGAGGGGTCGTCGGCGTTCACAAGGTTTGACATTGCTCTAGTGCGGGGAGAATTCGAGACAGGATACCGATAAGTGTATTGCCCAGCCAGTGCACTGTGTCGGGTCACACGAGACCTGATTGCTCACTGATCAGGGTTGGTCGTGGGTCCGTGAGCCTTGTGGAGGTTGCGTGACGTGCAACATAGATTTTGCGCAAAGTGATGTAGGTTCATCAAATGAGCGACGACGATATTCGGAGTCATGAACTTGGTGCCGAAACCGGTGCTGGCGCCGGTGATGACGAAAAGAAAGTCTTGGGGGTACCCTACGACTTGCGTCGTCCAAGTGCGAAGCGCCTCAAATCACGCCTCTTCAACCCCGACGATAGGCGGCTGTTTCCACCCAAGGCGTTCGGGGTTGGCTGGACCGTAAATGTCTACTGGTTAGCGCACTTCGTCACGTACGTCTCAAAGAAGCGTACGCCAAGGAACTGAGGAGCGATTCAACCCTCCGACGAGAGGTCGGATTCGTCGTGGTGGCTGACTTTTAGGATCACGAGGCCGAGGAGCAAAAAGAATACAACCCCGACGCCCATGGCCAGCGAAATCAGAGTGTCGTTGAAGGCCGTGTTCGAGAGTGATCCGCTCAACGAAAGTCGAGCCGAAGCGCTCAAAATATCTCTGATACCCGCCAATACTCCAATAATGAGGAAAGGTCGTACGCGAAACACGAACACACGGAGGTTTCCGAATACCGTGTGCGCGACATCGAGCAGAATGATGACGACCAGGATGCCGTCAATGGCCGTAACTACCAATGGCGGGAGCGGACCTGACGTCGTGAAGAAGTCGATCACGGTTCGAACGAGAACGTCTGCAGCGACGATCAGCAGACTCGCAACGATGGCGTATTCGATCACAACAATGAATGCACGAAAAACAACATCACTCGGTGACGTGGACGCTGCCTGGCCCACGGATTCCTTGTCCATAGTGAGACGTTACCTTAGGGGCGAGGGCGGAACGTGACCAACACTTGCACCCGACTCGAGTACTCGAGGACCAGCGCTACGCGAGCTGGCCCAAGACGATGCTCTCTTCCGTGCTCAGCGGGCGGCTCCGCGTTGAGACACCAAGTGATCAATCCACACGATGATCGCCGCGCTGACGCCGGCGAAGACGAACGAGCCGATTATGTCGATCGGACTATGCACGTGCGCAGCCACGCGAGCCCATCCGACGAGCACCGCGTTCACGAGCAGTGCCGCCGCAACGCGGCGCGAGTAGGCAATCATGCTGAACCCTAGAAATGACGTGAGGAGTGCGTGATCAGAAGGGAAACCGTTGTCGGCAGCGTGTGGGAAAAGCGGCTTGATATGGTGTGCGACGAACGGTCGAGTGTCGTAGTAGAAGTGTGCACCCACCCTCGCCATCGCGAGGGCGAGGAGTCCGCCTCCCACAAGCTTCCACGCCAGAGAGAATTTGTCATTCGTGCTCGCGCGCAACCAATACACGCCAACGATGACAATACTGATGTACAAGAAATACTTCGCGACAAAGACAATGAGTGAATCCACTTCACTACCTTAGATTCCCCCTGCGCTCAGTTGGACGCTTTCGCAGAAGACCATCGGGCTTCACGCTTTTCAATGAAAGCACGAATCTGTTCTTGGGCATCGGGGTGTTGACTGGCCGTAGCCATGATCTCGCTGGCGTATAGATAGGCGCTCGGTTGGTCCATGTTCATCTGTTCGTAGAACGCGCGCTTGCCAATTCCCTTGGAAGCCGCGCTTCCACGCGTTACACGGAGCATCAATTCGTCGGTGGCCAAAACCAGATCCTGTGGCGCCACGACGCGATTCACCAGTCCCCAGTTGGCCGCGGTGGCCGCGTCAAAGACGTCTCCGGTCAAGCCCATTTCGAGTGCGTGTTTTCGACTGATGGTGCGACCGACGGCGACAAGTGGAGTAGTACAGAACAACCCACCTCGTCCGCCGGGCGTACAGAACGATGCATCGCTCGAGGCTACGGCGAGGTCGGCACTCGCTACGAGTTGACATCCGGCACCGGTTGCGAGGGCGTGCACGCGAGCGATCACTGGTTGAGGGATGGCTTGCATTAACTGCATGACCTTAGAGCACAGTGCGAAAAGGGATCGAACGCGCTCGAGCTCTTGGTCCAGCATGTCTGTGAAATCGTGACCAGCACTGAATACGCTCCCATTGGCAGCGAGAATAACGCCAAGGGTGTCTCTGCTCGCGACGTCCCCGAACGCCTCCAACAACTCATTCAGCATGTCTGGTGAAAGGACGTTGCGTCGCTCTGGCCTATTAAGCGTGATGGTCGCGATGTGATCGCGCTCTTCGAACTCCAAATAACGATACTGATGAGTCATGGGCAACTCCCTGAGAGTTCTCTACGATCCGAGACTAATGGAACACCGCTCACGCTGTCATCGAGAAGTCCTACTAACATCGCAGCCCATGAGCCAACCAGAAGCCGCCAAAGACATGCAACTGTATGTGGTCTACCTCGGTGGTGATCCCTTGCCCGGACGTCTGAGTGAAGATCATGAGGTGGTGGCTTCGACGAATCCGGGGGCAGTAACAACGCTGAAT
>JABBNY010000103.1:4686-9139 GCA_019352095.1 Acidobacteriota bacterium | reverse complement strand
CCTCACCGCGGACGAAGACGTAAGCCTCTTCGAAGGGGTCGAGTGGTGGATGTCAGAAGAATCGGCGAAGATATAAGGGTGGACGTGGAGGTCTGATGGCGCTTTCAACAATCGAAGAAGCACTTGAGCAGTTGCGCAGTGGCGGAATGGTTGTCGTTGTCGATGACGAGGATCGCGAGAATGAAGGCGACTTGATCATGGCCGCCGAGGACGTGACCGCCGAGAGCATGGCATTCTTCCTCGAGTACACGTCGGGGGTCTTTTGCGTGCCCCTTGAGTCCCAGCGAGCTGATGAGCTCGATCTCCCTCTCATGGTGGTCGCAAACACTGAAGCACAGCGCACTGCCTTCACGGTCACGGTTGATTACCGCCATGGCACCACGACGGGGATTTCTGCGAGTGACCGGGCCGCGACGGTGCGTGCACTGATCGACCCCGGTACTCGCTCCACCGACCTCAATCGACCAGGTCATATCTTCCCACTGCGATACCGCGCGGGAGGTGTGCTGAAGCGTGCCGGACACACCGAGGCGACTGTAGACCTGTGTCGACTCGCCGGAAAGTATCCCTCGGGTGTTCTGTGTGAGATTGTCACTGCGGATAAGTCGGACATGGCTCGCTTGCCCGAGCTCGAGGCATTCGCGCAGCGGCACTCACTACCTATAGTGACGATTGCAGACCTGATTCGGTATCGTCGTCATCACGAGAAGTTGGTGCGCAGAATTGCTGAGGCGTCGTTGCCGACTGAGTTCGGCACGTTCCAGGCGTTCGTGTTCGAGAATGTCTTGGACGCTGAACAGCACATGGCCCTGGTGTACGGCGACATAAGCAACGCCAAGGATGTACTGGTGCGTGTGCACTCAGAGTGCCTGACGGGCGACGCACTTGGCTCGCTACGATGCGACTGCGGTCCCCAGCTGCACACCGCACTTGCCAAGATCGCCGCTGAAGGCGCGGGTGTCGTTGTCTATCTTCGCGGCCACGAAGGGCGCGGCATTGGTTTGGGTCACAAGATCCGCGCATACGCCCTTCAAGAAGATGGTCACGATACAGTCGACGCGAATCTTGAACTCGGTTTGCCGGTTGACTCACGTGAGTACGGGATCGGCGCACAGATCCTCGTCGACTTGGGCGTGACGTCAATGCGTCTGATGACCAATAACCCTTCGAAGTACGGGGGGCTTGAGGGCTTTGGTCTCAATATCGTAGAGCGCGTCGCTCTTGAAAGTCGTCCCACGGAATTCAACATCGACTACCTGCGCACGAAGCGCGAGCGCATGGGCCACATTCTTGGGGGACTCGATGACCTCGACTGATGAGACCGAGTTCGATCCGAGTATCGCAGAGGCGCTGCGCGCTCATGTGGGCGAGTACCTCGAGGGCCCCATCAATGGTCGCGGCGTTCGCATTGGCATCGCGTGTGGCCGTTTCAATGGCGGGGTGACGACACGTTTGCTCGAGGGCGCGCTGCAGGCGTTCGAAGAATCCGGCGTCGATCGCAGCGACATCACGATTGCGTGGGTACCGGGGGCGTTTGAGATCCCACTGTTGGCTCAGGCGTTCGCCACCGGACCACGCGCCGTTGACGCCGTCATCACACTGGGCGCCGTTATCCGTGGCGACACCGGACATTACGAAGTCGTCGCGGGGGAGTGCGCGCGCGGTGTTCAAGACGTCCAACTGCGAACCGGGGTCCCGGTGGTGTTTGGGGTTTTGACGACCAATACGGTGGCCCAAGCGCTGGAGCGATCCCTACCGGACGCAACGAACAAAGGTCGCGAGTCAGCGCTCACGGCCATCGAGATGGTGACCTTGCTTCGTCAAGGACTGCTCGCGCGTTGAGACTCGTTGGGCAAATCCAGTCTTTCGATGAGGCCCGAGGTGATGGGGCCTTTCTCAGTGATGACGGAGAAGAGTTCTACTTCCATTGCGTCGTCATCACCGATGGGACTCGGACCATCGCGGTGGGTGCGCGCGCCACGGCGGTTCGTCACGTGGGCCATCTCGGGCGTGACGAACTCTCCCAACTCGAGGCGATCAACCCCTGAGCAAGTTCAACGATTGGAGGAACGAGCGTGGACGATCGAAGGAGGTCGACCGAGATTGATGAGCGCAGCGTCGCGCGCCGCAACCGCCTGGGTGAGGGCCAGCACGTAGGCTGCGCGCGCCGTACTGCGTCCGGACACGCTCGTTGCTTGGGCGAGTGCTGACTGATAGATGGCGTGCGCCGACGATATGGCGCTCTTGAAGGCCTGGTTTATTGCGAGGCGTGCTTGATGGTAGGTCGACATCTCCTCGCGCCAATTCTTTCTATCGCTGGTCGGTGTCGACGAGTCTGACGTGGAATTCGAGCCGTCGGGAGCGTTGGTGGTGATGGTCGTTGTCGTTCCAGCGTGGCTGTCGTTGCTTGGTCGATGATCCGACCCGAAGGCCACTGCTGGTGAGAGCACTGCCAGCAAGGTCGCGAGCAGTAGCCCACCGACGCTTCGCGAGGCGAGCCTCCCCATACCAACCCCTTCCGTGGACACCTTCCAGCGTACACAGGCAGACTGTGAAATGCCTGTGTTGTGCGCCAAGGTTGACTGTGAACCTCCGTGAAACATGGGGGTTCCAACGCCGCCGGAGCGGCCCGGGTACGCTCGCACCATGGTGAATTCGTTATGACGACGGTATTGGTGGTTGACGACGAACCGGGGGTCTGTGACCTGTTGAGTGATGCCCTGAGGATTGCGGGATTCGAGACCGAGACGGCGTCCAACGGCAATGAGGCTTTTGAAGTACTGCGACGACAACGGGCTGATTTGTGCATTGTTGATGTCAATATGCCCACGATGAACGGGTTTGAGTTCCTTGCGAAGTTGCGTGAGCACGATACGACGACACCGGTGCTGCTGTTGTCCGCGCGCGACTCACCCGACGATGTGGCCCAGGGCCTTCGTTACGGTGCGGACGACTACGTCAGAAAGCCCTTCAGTTTAGAAGAACTCCTGCTCAGGGTACGTGCGATTCTTCGTCGGGTGAACCAGGACGTGCAAGGTGACGTCATCTACGAATGTGGGCGACTCACCATGAACATCGACCGACATGAGGTCCACCTGGGTGACGAGCTGATTGACTTGTCGGCGACTGAATTTCGCCTGCTCGAAGTGCTCATGGACCGAAAGGACAGACTGGTTACCCGTGAGCAATTATTGCGTGAGGTTTGGAACATCGACTTTGATTCTGAGACATCGGTACTCGACACCTACGTTTCATACTTACGTAGGAAGATTCACCGCGACGACTTCGCTCCACTCAGTACAGTGCGCGGCGTCGGATTCAAACTGGTTGATGAAGGCACCACCGAGTGAAGCTGGCCACTCGGCTGACCATACTGCTCATAGTCATCACGATGGTGGTGTCGTTGGGGGTTGGTTGGTACGCAGTGAAGACGAGCACCGATGCCGCCTATCAGACGTTGGACAGTTCGATCAACGCGGTAGTCCAGTCCGGGAAAGGCAACCCCAACTCTGCACTCAGTTCGATCTACAACGCCGTGCAGGGTGGCGCGTATGACTTCACCTTGGACGTCGTCTATCCATCGGGTCCCGACACCCGGATCAACGAAAGCCTGATCGCCCCGAAGGCCGAGCCGACGTTGGCCAACGTGCGCGCTTCGCTCGCGGGGGTGGTTGAAGTCTCGAATCTTCCAGGGTTTCGCATCCGGTCTGTCAACATTGGCGGCGGTGACTTCCTGGTGATCGAGGCGTCGACGAAGAGCATCGTCGACGCCGGACATCGATTGATATTTCGGGTACTGCTCGCCGCGTTGATCGCGGCGCTCGCGATGGTGATCGTCGCGCGCTTGTTCATGCGCCGTGATCTGGTGACGATGGACGACTTGATTCAGTACGCGTCCGATGTCGCTCGAGGCGAGTCCTACGAGGACGTGCCCGCGAGCAGGGGGAGCCGTGACGTGCGAGAACTTCATGGTGCGCTCGCCACGATGGTGGCCTCACTTCGCGAGAAGATTGAAATCGAGGCGCGTCACGCCGAGACCATGCAGACTTTCATTGGCGATGCGTCACACGAGTTGCGCACGCCCCTTACGGTGATCAAGGGGTACACCGAACTCATGAGCACCCAGAACTTGGACCTCGAACAACGAGCCAGGTCCCTTGAAAGGATGCGTCGGGAGATCTCACGCATGGAGTCTCTTGTCAGTGACCTCTTGCTGCTCGCCGAGATTAGAGAATTGCCTCAAAAGGTGCTGGACAGGGTCAACCTCAGCGAGATCGTGTGTACCAGCGTGCGCGACTTCAAAGAAGATGCCCCCCTTCGACGGGTCGAAGAGTACGTGGCGGTCGGAGTTCTGATCGAGGGTCGTCGTGATTTCGCTGAACGAATACTTCTCAATGCGTTAGGCAATATCGCACGTCACACGCCAGAATCTGTGCCGGTGCGCGTCAGTCTG
>JABBNY010000103.1:0-4676 GCA_019352095.1 Acidobacteriota bacterium | reverse complement strand
GGACCCGGACTACCTCGTTACGGCACTAGACCGCAGCGTTTCATGCGTTTTGATCCCTCACGAGCACGTACCTCTGGCGGTTCGGGGCTTGGCATGAGCATCATGGCTGACCTGAGCGAGGTACTCGGGGGTTCAATGGATACCTCCAAGAGTCCATTGGGGGGGTTACGCCTCACGTTTCACCTGCCGAGCGTGTCTTAATCCTTCTGCGTGGGCAGCGCGGCGGCGCGCACGAAGACCTGCTGGACCTCCGCGAGCGCGTTGCGGTAGAGCGCGACGTGTTCGCCCAACCGGTCGCCACCCGCGCTGATCATGGCGCTCAGGGTGTCAATGACAAGTTGGGCGCTCTCGAGCCTCGGTGGCGTTTGAGCGAGGTGTACCGCGGCCACCTGCAGGAGGACGAAAATGTGGTTACCAAGCACTGTTTCGACGGGAGTGTCACGGAAGTAGGCGATCTCTTCAGATTCGTTCACGCTGGGGTTGTCATCGGTCATGGCACCAAATTACTTGGTGGCGGCCACCGACAACATGAGAGATCGCTCGACGACGGGTGATTGTTTGGGTCCTAGCAAGCACGTATCGTGGTGGTCGAGACATGGGGCTGGGCGACGTACGCGCCGAGGAACGCGGACCAGGGCATTGCCGTGACGGCCAGGATCGGTGTGGTGGCGGGTTTCGAGGCTTCTGCTATCGTAGGAATGCAGTTCACAGCAAGTGAGGTTGGCAGTGCCGACCTCCACCTGGTCACTGGTGTGCACCGGGTTAAGGAGTTTTGCGCCTCGCTTGCCGTGGCGACGCCATCGAGGCGTCGCGTAGAGCAAGGAGTGAGTTATCGCAACAGTGCCTGGAGACCACCGCGTCAATGAGCGCATTCGTGTGGATACCGTTCGTCTGATTGACAATGAGGGCAATCAGCGCGGCGTCGTCGCGACTCGCGAAGCATTGGCGTTGGCCCGAAGCCTTGATCTTGATCTCGTTGAAATCGCACCCACGGCGCAGCCGCCAGTGTGCCGGATCATGGACTACGGGAAGTTCAAGTTCGACGAGGCCCAAAAGGCTAAAGAGTCCCGTCGCAAGACTCAAAACGTCGGCGTGAAGGAAATGAAGTACCGGCCCAAGATTGGTCCCGGTGACTTTGACACCAAGACACGCCTCGTCGAAAAGTTCTTGAATGAAGGTCACAAGGTGAAGGTCACCATCATGTTCCGAGGTCGAGAATCTGCGCACCCTGAACTTGGCAAGAAGATACTTGATCGCATTGTCGAGAAGTTGACCGATATTGCCAAGGTGGAGTCCGCCGCAAAACTTGACGGCCGCAACATGATCATGGTGCTGGGCCCTGAGAAGAAGGCCAAGCCCAAGGTTGTCGAAGCATCGAGAGAAGTACCCGTTGGAGACGTCGTGCCGAACGTGTCGGCTGAAGTATCGCTAGAGGAGAGCTGAAATGCCAAAGATGAAGACAGACAGTGGCGCCAAGAAGCGTATCAAGATCACCGGCAGTGGCAAGTTGCGCCGCCGCAAGGCGTTCCGTGGTCACATCATGGAGAAGAAGTCATCGGTGCGTGCCCGTCGCCTCGGTCGTGAGACCGACATCGCCCCCGGTATCGAGAAGAACATCAAGAAGTTGATGGGTCTGTAGAGAACGAGATAGAGAAGAGGAACTGAAATGGCACGAGTCAAGAGAGCAGTAAACGCAAAGAAGCACCATAAGGCGATTCTCGAAGAGGCGAAGGGATATTACGGAGATCGCAGTCGGACCTTTCGTGCGGCCAACCAGGCCGTTCAGCACGCGGGCGTCTATGCCTTTCGTGACCGTCGCGCGCGCAAGGGCGACATGCGTCGACTGTGGATCCAGCGCATCAACGCAGGAACCCGCGCCCACGGCCTCAGTTACAGTCGCTTCATCGCGGGCCTCAACGCCGCGGGCATTGAAGTAGACCGTCGTATGCTCGCAGACCTGGCCGTCAATGACAACGTTGCCTTCGCCGCAATCGTCGCTCAAGCCAGCGCGGCACTGACGAAGTAGGGACTTCTGATCGAGGCGTTGGCATCGTCACACCAGCGAGTGCGTCGACTTCGGCGTCTCGTTCAGAAACGTTCACTGCGCTGGAGCGAAGGCGTCTGTGTCCTCGAAGGGCCTGACTTGATCAGTGCGGCGCTGGACGTCGCTCAAGAGTTCGAAGCGATCTACGTTGATGAGCGGGCAGCGTCGCCAACGATTGCAGCGCTGCTGGAGCGCGCCGAGCGAAGCGCGGTAAGGATCTTTCGTCTCCGTGACGGCGTCATCGCCAAGATCGCTGACGCGCAGTCACCCCAGCCCATCCTGGCAGCGGTGCGCCTCCCGCGAAGCGACCTGGGATCGTTGAGCGCGCACGGACTGGTGTTGGTGCTGCACGACGTTCGAGACCCCGGCAACGTCGGGACCATCATTCGCTCGGCGGACGCTGCGGCAGTGAGCGCGGTCGTGCTCACGGGTCAGTCCGTCGACCCCTTCAACCCCAAGACGCTGCGAGCCACGGCCGGTTCAATATTTCACGTTCCGGTCGCGGTCGCACCTTTGGACGAGTGCATCGAACACTTTCGAGCGCAGGGCGCTCGGGTGTTCGCAACGGTCCTGAACGGTGCCGAGAGTTTTCGACGCGTCGATCTCAATCAACCAGCGGTGGTGCTGATTGGCAACGAAGCCTCGGGACTGGACGAGCCGGCCGTCGCGATGTGTGACGCCAGAATCACGATTCCAATGGCGGGTCGCAGTGAGTCGCTCAACGCGGGAGTGGCGGCGTCGCTCGTCTGCTTCGAGGCCCTCTATCAGCGCGAAGACGCCACCGAGGGGCGCGTACCTCGTAGCCTTGAAGAGTTATGACCACCTCACCACTCGGGAACCTGCACAAGGAGATCGCTCAACTACAAGCGACAATTGAGTCGCTTGGCTCAATTGACGCCCTGGTCGAGGCGGAACCCTTCATCACCGGCAAACGCTCGGTGCTGTCGACGATGCAAAAGTCGCTCGGCGCACTCGAACCCGAGGCGCGTCGAGACGCCGGCGCCCAACTCCAAGCAGCACGCCGCCAGGTCGAGGATTGGCTCGCGCGTCGACGAGAGGTCCTCGCGGGGCTCGCTCGGAGCGCTCAACTCGAGGCGGACCGACTTGACCTTGGTGACGTTGTGGTGTCATCGGTGCGCTGGCCCGCGTCCACGGGTCACGCGAGTCTGGTGGCGTCGACCCAGCGTGAGCTCGAGGACGTATTCGTCGCAATGGGTTTCACGGTGGCCGATGGCCCCGAGGTCGAGAGCGACTGGTACAACTTCGAGGCACTCAATATGCCACCGGCGCATCCGGCACGCGGCATGTGGGACACGTTCTACGTCGAATTGGGAGAACCCGAGACCGTGGTACTTCGAACCCACACGTCGCCAACCCAGATCCACCTCATGGAGAGTGCCGTCAAGAACTCGACGTTGCCCATCCACTCGGTGATGCCCGGACGCTGTTTTCGCCGTGACACACCCGACGCGCGCCACCTGGCCACGTTCCATCAGATCGAAGGGTTGGTAGTGGATCGAGGCATCACGTTCGCCGATCTCGCCGGCGTGATCGAAACGTTCACACGCGCATATTTCGGACCCGACATCTCGTCTCGCCTGCGGCCCGCATATTTCCCGTTCACCGAACCATCGGCCGAGTTCGAGGTGACCTGCACCATCTGCCACGGCGAAGGGTGTCGGACATGTTCGCACACGGGATGGATTGAACTTGGGGGTTGCGGGGTCCTGGACCCTGCGGTACTCAGTGCGGTGGGCATTGACGGAGACGTGTGGAGTGGTTTTGCCTTTGGTTTCGGCATAGACCGGTGCGCCCAGATGCGTCATCAAATTGCTGACATGCGCGCGCTGGTGGAGAACGACGTGAGATTTTTGGAGCAGTTCTCGTGAAGATTCCTTTGAGTTGGTTGCGTGACTTCGTCGAACTCAATGAGTCGGTGGATGAGCTTCGGGCGATCCTCGACGACTTGGGACTCGTTGTTGAGGGTATTGAGTATGTCGGCGAGGGACTCGAGGACGTCGTCGTCGCACGGATTGATGAGATTCGTACCATCGAAGGCGCGGACCGCGTGCGCTTGGTTGTCGTGGATGCGGGTCAGGGTCCTTTGGAGATTGTGTGCGGTGCGACCAATTTTGAACTCGGGAACTTCGTGCCGTTGGCGCCGGTCGGGGCGGTCTTGCCGGGTGGCTTCGCGATTGGTGAACGCAAGATGCGAGGAGTCACCTCGCACGGAATGCTGTGCTCTTCGCGAGAGTTGGGGCTCGACGACGACCACCAGGGCCTGATGATTCTCGATGACCTCATCACACCAAAGGTCGGCGAGGGTCTGCTCGACGCGTTGTCACTCAAATCCGACGTGGTGTTTGACATCTCGGTCGAAGGCAACCGGCCTGATGCGTGGTCGGTCCAGGGCGTGGCTCGTGATCTCGCAACGAGGCTGGGGCGCACGTTGACACAGCCAGCGATAGCTGTGCCGACGAGCAGTGTCGACAGCGCCACGGTCGCGGCGGTGGGGATCGACGCACCGGACCTCTGTGGTCGTTTCACGGTGTCAGTGCTTCGAAACGTGAAAGTAGGCACGTCGCCTTCGTGGATAGCGCAGCGGCTCCAGGCCGCAGATCGGAAGAGCACA
>JABBNY010000102.1 GCA_019352095.1 Acidobacteriota bacterium | reverse complement strand
TCACCACACCCGAGGAAGGAGGCGAAACCTGGTCCGCGCGGCGTAAGCGCAGTAGTCGGGCCCGACATTTCGATACAGCCTCTCCTCAGCGAAGATGCGGATGACTTGTAAACCGATGACGAGCACGCTTCCGATCATCGTCACCACGCGAGCATTGACTATCACGAAGCCGGTGATCATCATCACCTCCGCCAAATAGATGGGGTGTCGCACAATGCGATAGGGCCCCGAGGTCACCAACTCTCGCACTTCGGGGTGGATCGCGAAGTTTCCACCCAGCGTCCAACCACTGGCAATCGCCAGCACGGTACCGGCAACGCTCGCCCACAACGCGACGAGGGTAACGACCGGTGAGGGATGGAAGAGCAACGCTCCTTGAGGAGAAAGTAGTCCGAGTCCCATCAAGAGGAAAGTCGCGGTCACCGCAGCGATCTTGACCACTCGTCGATCTTCGCGCGCGAGAGCAGAGGGCTGCGTCAGGAGGGCCGCAATCGGCAAACAGAGGAAAAGGGCGTAATTCATGCCTCGAGCACACTGTGCGGCGTTCGTCCAATTCGGTTCGCGCGCGAGGAGTTGAAGGGCGCGAGCCAGATCCGCGACTTGCCACGCGACGAGGAGCGCCAGGGCCGCTGCGGGGAGGATGCGCGTCCATCGTGGCGTCGCCAGTGATGCGGGTGCGGAGGTCGCACTCCGCGAGTTCGCCGCGCGCCCTCCCGCTGCTGCCGGGGCCGTCAATTTGGCGGTGTGTCGCGGGTCCGTGGCACCCTTCTGGCTACTTTCCTTGACGCCTGAATCCGATGCTATTTTCACATCCGTCATAATGGGTTCAAGCATCGAGCTCTCCAATCGTTGCACCGCGGCGCGTCAACCCGTCGGGGATTGGCCGGTCTGCCCGAATCCAGGGAAGCCTCCCGACGAAGTGACGCCCGCCTGCGTCGAAGAAATCGAGGTGGCGCTGACCGTACCGTTCTTAGCCTTGGTTCCCTGCACCGTGACCGTGTCACCAGGTCGAAGCGCTGAGAGGGATGACTTTGCATTTCGATTCACCGTAGTGTTCGAGCCCACGGTGACCGCAACGAGTTGGCCGCTCGAATTCGTCACGTACAGGGTGTGACCGATGATGTCGGTCACCGTACCCGCGGCGGCGCTTGACGCGCCCGGCCCGCCTCCCGTGGGCACACCGGCGCCGGCGGAACCTGAGAATGGAAACGAACCACCGAAGGGAGATGCCGAGAAACTCGACGACGACGAGTGACGTTGGAGGTATGCGCCGGCCCACAAGCCGCTAAACACCATGAGCAGAACGGTCAAACCGGCCACTGGCCACGGAACTCGCAGGCCCCTCGAGGTAGCGGCAGTGGGCCAATCGTCGTCTTCACCTTCAAAGAGCGCGTCAATCTCGGCGGAACCACCGCCGCCTTCGCCCGAAAGCGTGGCCACCCCTTGCGTTGTCGCGTCGTCGAGAGAACCATCCGCGGGGTGTGCGTCGTCGACCATGTTCGAATTCTGGGTATCAGCCATGAGAGTCTGCCTCTTTCTGTTCTTGTTACTCGTAGCGCAGCGCTTCAATGGGGCGCAAAGATGCCGCGCGATACGCGGGATACAGACCGGCCACGATACCGACGCTCAGCGCCACCCCGAAGGCCAGTGGGATCGAATAGGTAGCCAGCACAGGTTGCACGCCGTCGATCTTGAAGCGGGCCACGAACAAACCAGCCAGGACGCCCACGACCCCACCGAGAAGCGAGATGACGATCGCCTCGATGAGGAACTGGCTGAGGATCAGCGACTTGCGCGCACCGATGGCCTTTCGGATTCCGATCTCGCGAGTGCGCTCCGTCACCGTGACCAACATGATGTTCATGACGCCAATCGCTCCGACCAGGAGTGACACGGCGGCGACCCATCCCAATAGCGAGGTGAACGTCTTCGAACTCGAAGTGGCCGTGGAGAGCAGACTGGCCTGGTTCAGCACCGTGAAGGGGAGATTGGCGACGGTGGTATCGTTCTGCGCCGCCAGGACGCTCTCCACCTCGCTCTGCGCGAGGGAAAGAGTAGCCGTCGACTTGCCTTGAACGAGTAGTTCGGAGAAGGACTGTGATTGACCGGTGAGTTGGTCTTGGACAGCAGTGTAAGGGGCGATGATCACCGCATCGCCATTCGACAGTCCGCTACTTCCCTTCGAGGCCAACAGACCAACCACCGTAAACTCCGATGAACCGATCTGGATCTGCTGGTCGAGTGGATTGGAACCGGTCGGGAACAGACTGCTAGCGACTGAGGCACCCAGGTCAACCACTTGAGCATGTGACTTGACGTCGGCGCTCGAGATGGACCGCCCCGCCGAGATGTTGTAGTTGGATGCGGGCAGGTACGAGGAGGTCGAACCGATCACTGACGCCGAATAGGTGGCTCCGCGATACGTGGCGGTTTCATTGGTCGAAATCACCGGCGAGACCGACTGAACGTCGGGAGCGTTGTTGGAGTCGGAAATGAGAGTGACGTCGGTCATCGTCAAGGTCGCGTTGCGAATCTTGGTGCCAGTGGAAGAGGATGAACCACCCCCGCTGAAAACGGTCAACGTATTGGTTCCCAGACTATTGATCGACTTCGCCACCGACTCAGAGGATCCGGTGCCGACGGCGAGGAGCACGATGACCGATGCGACGCCGATGAGGACACCGAGCATCGTGAGCAACGAGCGAAGCCAGTTGGAACTGATTCCCTTGAGCGCCATCACCACATTGCCGAACATGTTCATGGGTTGAGCTCCTGATCATCGAGGTGAACTGCGGTGGCGCGAATGAGGGCGAGGTGTTCGGCACGTGCGTGGGGCGCGATACGTTGATGGTCACCGACAATCACTCCGTCTTTGAGACGCACGACCCGAGTGGCGTACGCGGCCACATCTTCCTCGTGGGTGATCATCACGATGGTGCGGCCCTGGGCGTGCAGGTCGGAGAACATGCTCATAACATCGAGCGTTGACGTCGAGTCCAAATTTCCTGTCGGCTCGTCGGCGAGGATTAGCGCAGGATTGGTAGCGATCGCTCGCGCAATTGCCACGCGTTGCTGTTGGCCCCCCGACATCTCACTGGGATAGTGATCCATCCGTTGACCAAGGCCCACCATTTCGAGCGCCCGCTCGGAGCGTTCCCGACGCTCCTTGGTCTTGGTCCCCGCGTATGCCATTGGCAACTCGACATTCTGCAACGCTGACATACGAGCCAGGAGGTTGAATCCCTGGAACACGAACCCAATTTTCTCATTTCGCACTTGCGAGAGCTGGCGATCGTCCAAATCCCGGATGTTCACCCCGTCGAGACGGTAGTGGCCACTGGTGGGAATGTCCAAGCAACCGATGATATTCATCAAGGTGGATTTTCCCGAACCCGAGGTCCCCATGATCGCGACGAACTCACCTCGGGGCACCACCAACGAGACGCCTCGCGTGGCGAAGACCTCGTTGCCACCCATTTCGTATCGCTTGACGATCTTCGACAAGGCGATCACCGGCACCGCGTCGCGCTGCCTCATGGGCGCCGCCACGTGCTCTCGAGATTCCACTTCGGTACCTGGATTCACGCTCACGGTGCACCGCCCGGGAAGCCACCGCCGCCGAATCCGCCACCCGTGGATCTTGGCGCGCTACCGGTGGACGCACTAACGCTCGCCGTTGGTTCGACGACCTGTTGCCCCTCGCTAAGTCCGCTGACAATCTCGGTGTAGGAACTCCCGACGATCCCGAGGGTCACCGAGGTCGTCGTCTGCTTGCCAGAGTTGTCGAGAACCTTCACGGTTGAGGCATTACCGAGCGTCGTGATCGCCGCGCTCGGTAATTCCAACACGTTGGTCGCCGTTTGGACGACGATCGCCACTTGGGTGGTCATGCCCTGCTTCACCGTTGACGGCGGATTAGTCAGTGACACGGTCACTGGATAGGTCACGACGTTGCCCACGACAGTCGACGTCGGCGACACTGCGGTGACGACTCCACTCACCTCGGTACTCGAGAGCGCCGACAAGGTGACGGTCGCCGTCTGACCGACGGCGATCTTGGATGCGTCCGCTTCGGCAAAGTTGGCGACCACCTCGAGCTTGCCGAGGTTTTGAATTTCGATGAAAGTAGACGAACCGGAGCTGGAACCCGACGACGAACCCGACGACGACGTAGCTATCGACGATCCTGACCCACCCACCGTTTGCCCAACGGAGTTGTTGACAGCGGTGACGGTTCCACCTATCAAGGCCGTCAGAGTGGCTCCCGTCACGCCCTTCTCGTCAGTGGATACCGTGACCTCGTCTTGGGCGATCGTCGCTTCGTCTTGGGCGATCGTCGTTGGCGACACGTTCAAACTGGCCAGGTTTGACGCCACAACGAGTTTTTGAGCGTCGATGCTTGACTGATCCTTCGAAACTGACTGAAGATTCGTGGTGATGTTGGCGCGATCGGATGCGCACGACGTTTGCGCAGTGGTGAAGGCGTACGCCAACCCGGTGGACGTGCCGTCAGAGTTGGTGGCGACCAGGGTGAAGAGATAGGAAGTATTGGGGGCTAGTCCGCTCACCACGGTCGAGACCGAAGCCGCCGATGTGCCCGAGCCCGCATTGGCCGAAGCGGAGACTGAGCCGTATGAGGTGGTCGTCCCATATTTGAAGTGGTACGAGGTCGAGCCGCCCTTGGGGTTCACCGTTCCGTTAAGGGTGACCGTCGTCGTGCCGATTGAACTGGCGGCGCCGGTCGTGACGTTCGGCACCGCGGTGACTCCCGAGGAAGTCTTGGCGGAGGTGCCTGACGTGCCAGAGGTACCCGAGGTGCCCGAGGTACCCGAGGTGCCCGAGGTGCCCGAGGTGCCCGAGGTGCCCGAGGTGCCCGAGGTTACTCCAGCGCTTGACCCTGACGAGACGCTCGACGAAGAGCTCAACGCCGGACACCCGAGCGCTTGGTCCGATGACAGTTTGGTCCGGGCCGACGAGAGGGCATTCTCGTCGGTCGCAAGCTGGTTCTGGTCCGACAGCAATTGCTCTTGGGATGACTTGATCGACGCCTTGTTCTGTGCGACTTGAGCAGGGGTACCCCCGGCACGGTCGTGCGTCAACTGCGTTTGCGCCGCGGCCAACGTCGCCTTAGCCCCTTGGAGATTGGCCTCCGCCGCGCTCGGATCAATCGTCGCCAGAATCTCACCGGTGGTGACGTGGTCGCCCACCGCCACGTCGACACTCGTCAGTGTGCCGCTGGAGTTGAAGTTCTCGTCGGCCGTCTCTGTTGCAGACGTGTTGCCTGACGCCGAGACGCTCGACTGGACCGTGCCCCGAGTCACTTTGACCGTCCGGGCGACACTACTCGCTTTCGAAGTGGATGTTCCGTAGATTGACGTCAGTCCGAGTGTGGCTACTACTGCGACTCCGACGATCAATGCCAGATATCCAATCATCGTCTTTCGCGATCTTTCAGACTTGGAGGTTGCCACGGAAATCGTCCCTTCGATTGTCAGTTTCTGTTGTGAGGAAGGTCACGGTGTTCATCCAGCCGGACTCGTGGTCGGTGGTGTGCCACCTGCGGGCAGCAGTGATTTGCACGCCGTGGCGGCTGCCTCATAGGAAGCACTGCTGGCGTTCAGCGTGGACTTCGTCGTCCCCGGGGAGCCGGCGGCGAGAGTGACTCCGTGTAGCTTCATGCAGTTGCGGTACGCGGCGAACGCTGTACTACTCGGCCCCCTAAACCCGCCCGTGCCTCCGGTCTGGTATTTCGCGCAGGCCTGCAGTGCCGACTGGAACTTCGGATTGCTTCCAAATCCACTAGCGCCAGCGGGTGGACCACCGGTACCCGCGGGTGGTGCGCCACCGGACGCTCCCGAGGGTGGGGAGTTGAACCCAGCGCCGCTGGGAAGCTTGACGCCGTGCTGGGCGAGGCAGGTTGTGAATGCCGTCGTTCCAGCCGACGAACTCGAACCGCTCGCCGTCGTGGTCGTCGTAGTGTTCGTCGCCGAATTGCTCCCGCACGCGGCCAGCGCAAGGCTCGCACCTATCATGCCGAGGATTACGACGGGACGTCTCGAGTGTCGCAGAGTGCTTCGTGGATAGAAGAAGTTCATTGGAGCATTCTGACGACCACTCTTGAAGAACAGTTGAGCGAATTTTTCAGGTTTGCTGAGTCCGACGCGTGCTGAGTAGTGCCGACCAATGACGCGACGCAGGGTCGATTCCCATCAGGAATATGGGGAGTATCACGCTCTCTCGGCGACGAGTCGCAATCAATTCTCTCTGGATCATTGACGGGTGATCACTCCGACTGGCGAGATGGCCAGCAAACTCACAATTTTCTTACAGAAAAGCTCCAGGTTTCTCGGCGAGACTCTGTTGATGGCTTCAAACATTCTCATTGTTGAGGATGACGAGAACATTGCGTACGTGATTCGCACAGCGTTGAGACTGGCGGACTTCACGACGTCGGAGGCTTTGAACGGGCGGGATGCACTCGATCGCGCGTCTACCGACGACTCGATTGACCTCGTCATTCTGGACGTCCAACTTCCCGACCTCGACGGTTTCGAGGTCTGCCGTCGGCTGCGCACCGCGCGCATTGCCACGCCAATCATCTTCTTGACGGCCGCCGACACCGTTGAGGACCGGGTGCACGGTTTGACCATTGGCGGCGACGACTACTTGACTAAACCCTTCAGCATCGAGGAGCTCGTGGCTCGCGTACAGGTGATTCTTCAGCGCGTGGGAAAGGGCGAAGCCCGAGTGCTGTCGTGCGGCGATCTGGAACTAGATGACGCTGCCCATACGGTGACGCTTCGCGGTGAAGATGTCTCCCTCTCCCCGACTGAATACAAGCTGCTGCGGTTCCTGCTGCGCAATGCTGGCCTGGCGCTGACCCGGGGTCAGATTCTCGACCACGTGTGGAACTACGACTTCGAGGGCGAATCCACGGTGGTTGAGACCTACATCTCCATGCTGCGCAAAAAGGTCGACTCGTCTCCTCCGCGAATGATTCGAACGATTCGAAGCGTCGGTTATCGACTCGACGACGTGTGAACTGTTCATGAAGCTTCGAATCCGACTCTACGTTGCGGCGGGTTCGCTATTACTCACGGTCTCGCTGCTTGGTCTCTTCCTCGTGCGGTCCGTCGAACATTCTGAGTTCCAGCAGATTGACCAACAATTGACGTCAGCACTGCCGGTGGTCGGGGCAATCAGTAAGCCTTCCACTACTCCGCTTGTCAAACCGCCCACCGACAATCACCTGCCAACCGGAGGCAATCGCATCAGCGCGTTTTACGTTGCGGTAGTTCATGACCATTCTCGACGAGTCCTCCTTCGACCATTCTCGAACAACGGGTCGGCACCGCGGATTCCCACGCACACGACAGTGTCGGGGCACGCCGCCCAGATCGTAACCGTGGGATCGACGTCTGGAAACACTCGTTGGCGAGCCATCCTGATCTCGTTCCCCCGACAATCGGGCAGACTCCTCGTCGCCGCATCACTCGCCCAAGTTGACGCTACGGCGAACAAGTTGCGACTCGGCGTGATCTTCGCGGGAACTGGCGTACTCGGAGTGCTCATTGCCGCCGGTTTGTGGGTTGGTCGATTGGGACTGCGGCCAATCGCCGAAGTGACCGCCGTAGCCGATGCCATAGCGGCCGGGGATCGTTCACGCCGCATGAGCAGTACTGGTGGCCGCACCGAGTCTGCTCACCTGGCTCGAGCGTTTAACGTCATGCTTGACGAACAACAAGCACTCGAGCACAGATTGCGTCAATTTGTTGCCGACGCTTCGCACGAGTTGCGGAATCCGGTATCGGTCATACTAGGGATAGCGGAACTTTGGCGACAAGGCCAATTGCAGAGCGGTGCGGCTGGTGACGATGCCATGCGTCGGATTGGCCAATCAGGACAACAAATGGGTGAGCTCGTCGAGGATCTTCTACTACTCGCACGCCTCGACGAGGGAGCCACGCCTCACCGTTCACGGGTCGACTTGACTCTGCTCGTTCAAAATGCGATCCAGGATGCTTGGGCAACTGACCCTTCGCGCCAGATCAAGTGCACCGGTGACACTGAAGCGGTCATCTCGGGTGATCCAACTGCCCTTCGACAGGTGATCGGCAACCTTGTCACGAACTCACTTCGACACACGCCACCGAACTCGCAAATTTCTGTTGATGTACGCTGCGGGCCAGACATTTGCGTCCTGACCGTCCATGATCAGGGACCGGGCATGTCCGCCGCCGATGCCAGCAAGGCTTTCAATAGATTCTGGCGAGCTGATGCCAGCAGGACGCGGTCGGGCACCGGTCTGGGTCTGTCCATCGTCTCTGGGATCGTCGCCAGCCACCGTGGAAGTGTCGTTCTCGACACTTCGCCTGACTCGGGCACAACCGTCGTGGTGAAACTCCCAGTCCCCTGAGATCGACCAAATCACTCGCCGCCCTCCAATGTTGATCCACATTTCAGTAACACGGATGCTCTGTCACCCATTTGGAGCCAGTGACGCCGCCATCGCCGCTCTCAGCCACGAAAGCCCCTATCAGCTGATCACGGCTTAGAGAAGCGTCGTGCCAGAGTGGCTATCCGTTTCTACTTTGATGCCGACATCTTGGGAGTCGCGAAGTCTTTAGCCCAAGTAGGCTCTGACGTCACGCATCCCGTAGACCCAGGAGATGTGATGCGGCCTCCGTGCCACATACTTCCATCTACGAAAGATGATGATTGAATCCCAATAGTTGCAAGAAACGACTGGGTGACAATCACATTATGGCCGCCCCGCAGCCAGGTTCATTTGAATTTCGAGCACAACCTCAGTACGACAATTACCGCGAATGGTTAGCCCCGATACTTCACGAGTTCGCGTGATCAACTGACCGCAATACACGAAAGTGCCCTCCGTGTAAGGGAAACTGGAGTTGCTTAGACAACCAGAAACCTCACAAGAAGGGCACCTCTCAGATGCACAATACTTCAACGAATTACGTCAGTGTGCAGTCCGGTGGTCACGGTGTCGCGGCCCACGTCGGACTACACGCCCTGGGCGCGTTGGCGGACCAGTTGGGGCTGGGTTCGTCGCTCTCCTCACGTATTTCGCCACGCGGTGAACGAGCGCCGTTGCATGATCGCGGCAAGGTGCTCACCCACTTGGCCCTCGTGCTCGCCGGGGGTG
>JABBNY010000101.1:1796-9279 GCA_019352095.1 Acidobacteriota bacterium | reverse complement strand
CTGTCCCATTTCTACGCGCTTGGGGTCGATCAACAAGAGCCGCACCTGATCGGGTGTCGCGCGCATCACGAGCGACGTGATGAGCGAGTTGATGCACGAACTCTTGCCCGCACCGGTCGCCCCCGAAATGAGCACGTGGGGCATCTCACCGAGATTGACCACCACGGTCTTGCCAGAGATGTCGCGACCAATCGGGACATCGAGCGGGTGCGTCGCGGCAACGGCTTCGTCGGCCGCCAGCAGGTCACCGAGCGCCACGAGAGAGCGCTGGCGGTTAGGGACTTCCACCCCAATCGCTGAGCGGCCCGGGATCGGTGCGAGGATGCGCACGTCGGGCGACGCCATGGCGTACGCGATGTCCTTGTTGAGAGAAGTCACCCGGGCGACTTTGACGCCCGGACCCAGTTCGAGCTCGAAGCGGGTCACCGTTGGCCCCACGGTGTAGCCAACGAGCGTGGTCTCCACACCGTGCGCCGCGAGAGCGTCCACCAACTCGCGTCCAGCGACCTCGGTCGCGGTGCGGTCCTGGCGCTGCTCTTTGGTTCGCTGCAACAACGACGCCGGTGGCAGGACCCACTCGCTCATCATGACCGGTGCCCTCAATGCGTGTGGTACTTCACCGGGCGGGTCATCCTGAGCGTCAGGGTCGCTCGGCTCCCCGTAGGGCTCATACCCCGCCATCTCCTCGTCGTAGGTCGATTCCTCGCCGTGGTGCTCGCTGTCGTCGTGGTCGTGAAGTTCGTCGTCAACGATCGGTGTCGTCACGACCATGACCTCGGGCTCGATCGGTGTTTCGGGTGTGATCGGGGCCACGGGTGCGATATCTGGGCGCTCAACACCATCGCTGTTCGTGCTCGTCGGGCGAGCCGTCCACCACTGTGAGAACAGTCGAGCCAGTGCGCGCACGAATGCGATCGAACCCGAGACGAGCGCGCGAAGCCCAATTCCGGTGACGATCATGATGGCGACGACGAGCAGGGCCAACAGGACCACGACCGCGCCAACCGCGCCAAGGGCCCGGTGCAATCCCCCACCTATGAGAACGCCGATCCAACCCCCCGCATGGCCCAATCCGGCCACGGTTGCGTGTACACCGGGGCGCCCACCCGCCAGGTCGCCCAGGCCACAGACACTCACGAGCCCGAGGGCCAGCCCCCACGCGAAGCGCGAACGCTCGACCTCGAGCTTGCCCCAGACCAACGCGACGCCGAGCGCCACGAGCAACGGCGGCAAGAAGAAGCGCCCCACGCCGAAGAGCAGTTTCAACGCCTCCGATATTGCTCGACCCACCGGACCGAGCACCCCCGCTTCGGCGAGCGCGGCGAGAAGTCCGACAACCACCAGCACGACAATCCAAATATCGCGTTCGTGGCGCTGCCAGGGCGTGAGGTCCTCAGGCTTCGCCGCCCTCTTGGTTGACGAGGCCCTCGACGGTTTCTTCACCGGCTTTTTCTGGTGTCGTGCGGCTGCCACAACCATCCAACTTACCGAACATGGGTTCGTAAGGTGTGCCAGGCAAATTATGCTGCGAAAGTGAACTCTCTCCCTGATGACTCAACGCTCGAACTCGCCACACGCCTCGGCGTGAGCGCCCACGTCGCTCGCGTGGCCTCGACCCGCCAGCTGAGCACGTCGATCGCCCAGGTGGTCCTCGAGGCCGATCCCGCACTCGCGGGGGTACCGGGTAACGACATTATGGTGCGCGTGCGCGACGCCGCGGGCAAGTTCATCCGACGCCGGTACTCGGTGCGCGCGGTCGACCCCGACGCGTCGACACTGACGCTGTGGGTCACGACCGACCACGATGGACCGGGCTGCTCGTGGGCGCGCCACGCCCAACCCGGCGACCTCGTTGACGTCGTTGGACCGCGGGGCAAGATCCCCCTGAACCTCGAGGCCGACTGGCACGTCTTTATCGGCGACGCGAGCGGACTTGGCGCGTTCTACCGCATGGCCGAGAGCATCGAGGCGCCCGGGCGCGCGATCTTCATCGTCGAGATAGACCACGACGATGACGCGCTGACCGCCTCGTTCGATGAGGGCATCGGCGTCACGGGAATCTTCGTCGATCGACAAGGACGTGCGAAGAACGATCCGGCGGGCCTCTTGAGCGGCCTCGCAGCATTCGAGTTTCCCCCCGACGAGGGACACGCCTACTTGTTCGGTGAGTTCTCGACCATTCGAGCCCTGCGCGGCGCGCTGCTCGATCGAGGGCTCGACGACGAGCGCATCAGTTCAAAGGCCTTCTGGCGGGCCGGGCGCACCAACGCCGAGCACGGCGAACCCGACAAGAGCGAGAACTAGAGCACCACCACCGCGGCGAGCAGCACCGGCTGACGTCGGTATTTCTGTCCGAGTAGTCGACCCGCGGCGCGCTGGACGACCTTGTTGAGCGATGCGGGGTCGCGATCGCCATCGCGCAGCGCCGCCTGGAGCGCGTCGCGCACCGCCGCCGTCACCGAGTCCAAGAGCGCCTTGTCGTGCTCTCCTTCAAACCAGCCGCGCGCGGTGATGCGTACTGGCTGAATGATCGTGCCGCTGTGCTGGTCAATGCCAGCCGAGAACTGCAGCACGCCGTACTCGGCGAGCATGCGTCGCTCCTCCAAGGGTCGCTCGTCGAGGTCCCCGGCACTGCCGTCGATGTAGTGAAAACCTGCGGGCACCTGACCCGCACGATGAATACCCGCGGCGGTCACCTCGACCTGATCCCCGTCCTCGCAGATCAAAATGTGCTTCTCGGTGAGTCCCATGGTCAAGGCGAGGTCGGCGTGGTGGACCATGTGGCGGTACTCACCGTGCACCGGCACGTAGTTCCGCGTGCGCACCAGTTGGTGATACGTGCGAAGTTCACCCTAGCGGGCGTGTCCCGAGGCGTGCACGGGCTCGTTGCCCGAGTGGATCACTTCAGTCCCCGCGCGGTGCAGGTCATCGATCACGCGTCCGACCGACCATTCGTTGCCCGGGATCGGGTGCGAACTGAGGATGACGGTGTCGTCGCCGCCGACCTTGAAATTGCGTGCGTCACCCCTCGAGAGTTTCGACAACGCGGCGAGCGGTTCGCCCTGGCTGCCCGTGCAGATAACGCACACTTCTCCCGGCTCGAAGCTGTCCACATTCTCGATGTCGATGAAGTCCGAGGTCTCCACCCGCAGCATGTGCAACTTTCGTGCGAGCTTGACGTTGGCCTCCATGGAGCGACCCATGAGGGCGATCTTGCGGTTCTGCTCGAGGGCCACATCGATGATCTGCTGTACGCGGTGGATATGACTCGCGAAGCACGCAACGACCATTCGTCGTTTCGGCCGCTCGAGAAAGAGTCGGCGCAACGCGCCGCCGACCGTACGCTCCGAGGCGGTGAAGCCCGGCTCTTCGGCGTTGGTCGAGTCACACATCAAAAGCGCAACGCCCTCGTCACCGAGTGCGGCGAGTCGAGCGATATCGGTACGCCGGCCGTCAATCGGGGTCAAGTCGAGTTTGAAGTCGCCCGAATGCACGATGATGCCGATCTTGGTTCGAAACGCCAGTGAGTACGCGCTCGGCACCGAGTGCGTCACCGGGATGAACTCCACTTCAAAAGGACCAATCTGGCGGCGTTCGCCGTCGGCGACCTCGATGAACGTGAGGTCCTTTGCAACCTTGGCTTCGGTGAGGCGATGACGCGCGAAGCCCAGTGTCAGCGCTGATCCGTAGATCGGCACGTTGATGTCCTTCACGAGGTAGCGCAGCGCACCGGTGTGGTCCTCGTGACCATGGGTGAGCACGATCGCGTCGACCCGGTCTCGTCGTTCAATGAGCCATCGAAAGTCGGGCAGGATGATGTCGACGCCGTACATGTTGGGCTCGGGGAACATCAGCCCCGCGTCGACCACCACGATCCGCCCGTCTTGTTCGAGCGCGAGACAGTTTCGCCCGATCTCGCCGAGTCCACCGAGAAATGTGACTCTAACGGAGTTTTTAGCCACGATGAACGCGCAGTCTGTCAACGACCTTGGCGGCGGCCGCGTCGAGCATCTTGTCGCCCGGTCCGAGCGGGTAACGACACTCCCCCACTTCAAAATCGAGTGAGCGAAGCGCCGCTTTGGACGGCATGGGGTTGGGGTACTGTGAGGTGCTCTCGAATTCGTAGCTCTCGTATAGGCGCTCGTTGATCGCCCGCGCACCTTCCCAGTCGCCCTTTTCAACTGCGCGCACCAGTGCCGCGAACTCGCGACCGGCCCAGTGGGCCGCCACCGACACGATACCGACGGCACCGATAGCCATGAACGGCAAGATCATGCTGTCGTCGCCGCTGTAGAGGTCGAGTGCGTCGCCGAGCGCGGCCTTGGTATGTGCCGCCGAGACCAGATCACCTGACGCATCCTTCAGCGCCACGATGTTCGAATGTTCACGTACGAGACCCACCGTCGTGGCGCTGTCGATCTTTCGACCGGTGCGCGCTGGAATGTCGTAGAGCATGACGGGAAGTGACGTGCTCTCGGCGATAGCGCCGAGGTGTCCCGCGATGCCGTGCTGATTGGGGCGTGCGTACGCGGGTGTCGTGGCCAAGATACCCGCGACGCCGGTCGTCTCGGCCCTGGTCGTCAGGGCGATCGACTGCGAAGTGTTCGACGACGACGTGCCGGCGAGCACTGGTACCGTGACGCTCTCGCTCACGCACGCGAACAAGGCCAACTTCTCCTCGTCACTCAGCGATCCACCTTCACCCGTCGACCCGGCAATGACCAGACCGTCGCTTCCCTCATCGGCGAGAAAGCGGGCCAGGTCGCTCGCAACCCCGAAATCAATGGAACCATCAGGCCCGAAAGGTGTCACCATCGCTGTGAGGACCGTGCCGAAGCGAGGTGAATTCATACCCCAAAACTACCAGTGATTGCCCTCAAGGCCGAGACGACTCGATCACGCGAGCAGTCCATCGATACCGATGGTCAGCTTGGCCGTGGAAGAGACTGCGCGTACCGCGAGCGCAACGCCCTGGACGAAACTGGTCCGGTCGAATGAATCATGGCGGATCGTCAAGCCTTCGCCCGGCCCCCCGAAGATGATCTCCTGGTGCGCCACGAGCCCGGGCAGTCGCACTGAATGGATCCGCACGCCGTCACCTGCGTCACCGCCACGAGTCCCCTCCAGGGTGACCCGCTGCGTGGGGTCGTTCGCGGGCGCGAGTCCGGCGCGTCGGCGCGCGTCGATGATCCCTTGAGCAGTTGTCAACGAAGTGCCCGACGGTGCATCGCGTTTCTGGTCGTGGTGCAGTTCAATGATCTCCACACGAGAGAAGTACGGTGCGGCCATGGCCGCGAAGCGTTCCGAGAGTACCGCGCCGACCGAGTAGTTCGACGCCATGATGACACCCGTTCGTTCGCTCGCCGCGGTGACGCTCGCCATCTGTCCCTCATCGAGACCGGTCGCCCCTACGACCAGCGCACACGAGTGCGCGCCACACCAGTTCGCCGAGGCGACGACGCCCTCAGGGTTAGAGAAGTCGACGACGACGTCAAGCGTCGACGGGTCGAGGTCGCTCACGCTCGCCACGTATCGCGCGCCGAACAACTCTCGCGGTTCCTTGACGTCGACCAGGGCCACCACCGTGAGGTCCTCCAACGCGCCAAGACCTTCGGCCATTGCCTGGCCCATGCGCCCCGCACCACCGACGATCACCACTCGTTTCACGACTTCACCCTAGCTTTGGACCTCCGCGGCACCCAGCCCAACACCACGAACGCAACGAGCATCAAGACGCCACCGGCGAACGAGCCGATGAGTCCGAGCTCGATATGGGGCGCGTGGTAATGGAAGTGCACGGTCCAATCCCCCGGGGGAACGATGACCTGCTGGATGAGGCCCGAGCGCACCACGTGCAACGTGACGGTGGCGCCGGTGACGTTGTTGTGGCCCGTCGCGCGCCACCCCGGGATCCATCCCATTGAATGCTTGAGCACGGTCGGGTGCGTGGCCTTCACGCTGACCCAAGCGTCACCCCACGACGCGTCTCGGATTCCCGTGATGCGAGAGGTCGTCGAGTGCGAACCGAGCCACGAGCTCGCCCGCACTGACGTCGCTCGAAAGTACGACAAGGGACCTTGCACCTTGACGAGCCGCCACGCGTCCGACGACAAGGCTTGCTGGAAGGAGGAGTCCAACAGGTACGCCTGGTTCGAATCGCGCACGTGCACCGTCGTCGACGTGATCAGTGCACCGCCCGAGGCGCTGAAGAGCACGCCCACCGCATCTGGTGAACGCGGGAAATGGAACGTTGTCACCGGAGCGCCGATCGCACTCACCGGCTTGCCGATCGGTTGATTGCGGGCGTTCAAGAGCCACGCGACAACTTCACCCGGCGCCACACTCGCGCCGCGTTCACCCGTGATACTGACCGACCCCACCGAGAGCGACTGACCGAAGTAACGCCGCTGACTGGTCGAGCGCAGGTTCGCCACGCACGGCGTGGGGACGCTCGTGGTGGGCGTCACCAGCCACGCCAACTTGTCAACCGATATCACCACCGACGCCAGGCGCAACTGGTGGTAGACACCTTTCGCGAGTTGGCACCCATCAAGGCTGTACAGCGGATGCGTGTCGGTGACCGCGCCGTAGAGCTGGTCGATCAATGATCCGTACCCCTGCACGCTCGGAATCTTGGTGAAGACGTTGAGATTAGCGCCGCCGAGGTCTTGGAACATGTAGTGGTTCGCCCCCGAGGGATCGACGAGCGCGAAGCGACCTTCGGCCCCGATCTGCGCTGCCACGGCCGCGCGCGAAGGCTCGATGCTCGCGCGCCCAGCTAAGAACCCATCGGCGCAAAAGACCGAGAAGATGATGATGTCCGCTGCGATCACGATGCTCAACCATTTGAGCAACTTGGCGCTCTGGAGCCCTCGGTACAACAACATGATCACCGCCAGCGCGACGATCAGATGCAACGTCAACGTCGGACGCTCGTAGTACTGCAGACCGTTGAGCGGGCGCTGCTTCAGTATCCAGGTGATGATCTGGGTGCTGAAGAGCATCATCGCGCCAGAGAGCACCGCCACCACGATTGCCGGCGACAGCGTCAACCACTTGCGACGTCCGAGAAGTCCCGCGCCGGCAAAGTCACGTTCGCTGAGGCACTGGAGGAACCATCCGAGCAGCACCGAGACACCAAGGTCCACCAGGATGATGTTGCGACTCTGCAGTCGCGTACTGCCGTACAGAGGGATCGCCTGGAAGAGGTGGCCCACTGGCGTAAAATTGCCCCAGGACGCGAAGAGGCCAACGACCACGAGTGCGAAGTAGACCATCCAGTCTCGGTCGTGTCCGCGCCAACCGCCACGGGTGAGACGAGACACGTACGCGGCCAGCGCAACCAGCGCGACGACGCCGGCGTACCCGGTCACTTCGGGAAGGTTGTAGTTCACGAAGTACGACGGCTGGTGCAACAGACCATTGCCACCAAAGAGGTCCGGGACCAGCAGCAGCCAACAGTGAACGGGTCAAAACAATGCAC
>JABBNY010000101.1:0-1786 GCA_019352095.1 Acidobacteriota bacterium | reverse complement strand
GGGACCAGCAGCAGGCTCGTCCAACGAACGCCCAGCGACCCCGCGCCGTACCAGGCGTAGGTAAGCCCAGTGCGTTGTGACTGATTGATAAAGGCCCAACCGGTGATCAATTGCGCCAGACCAATCATCACGCCCCAGCCAATAGAGACGCCCACGCTCATCACGTAGGTAATACGATTGGCCCACGTCGTTGGTTGCCAGGGACTTCGAAACAACAGCACCGCGGGGCCAACCACCAAGAGCAACAGCTGCATCTCGGCGATGGCGCGAGGTTCACCGCTCAGAAATGTCAGCCCCCAGAGCAGCCCGAGGCCCGTGACGCCCGGCAGCAGCGCGCGCAGTCGCCCTCGCCACGTCGACGCGGTCGCACGTTCGAGTACCTGGGCCAATGAGAACATCACGAGGACCGTCCACGGCAGCATCGCGTAACCCTGTACGACGCCCAGGTGCACGAGTTGCCCAATCATCGCACCGCTGTAGGCGTACACCAGCCCGGCGACGAGCGCAGCGAAAGTACGTGTGCCGTGCCAGCGCAGCAGTGCGAAGACACCGAGCGCGGCACCCACGTACACGGCGATCAGATTCAGCACCCACGCCGCGACGCCCGGTAACACGACGAACAAGAACGTGAGGGGGAAGAACGAACCCGCGTTCATACCGCCGAGCAACGGCGTACCCGAGTCCGCGAGCGGATTCAACAACGGCAGGTGGCCACTGGCCAGCTGCTGACCGGTGAGAACCCTGAGCGGAAAGTTTTGGATCAGGTTGTCTTGGGCAATCGCGGGGTGCCCAAAGAGTGCGGGCACCACGAACAAGATCGTCGGGAGCACCACCATGAACGCGAGCGCGCGCCGGTCGCTCTGGTGAAGCGGTCGCCACCAACGGGTGGACGGTGGCGGCGGTAACTGCATCGCCCTACGCTACGAAAAAAAGAGGGGGCCGTGCCACACAGCCATTACGACTGCGCGGCACGGCCCCTACGAACTAGCGACGACGCGGCCGTGGGCTACGACGTCCACCACCATCACCGTCGGAGAACGACGGGCTACTAGGACCCAGATCGCCGATTTCGCCGGCCAATTCAGCCTCGAATGCGGCTTCGAACGAGCTGCTCGACTTGCTCGCGGGAGCGGCATCGCGGTCGCGTCCGCCACGGTCGCGTCCGCCACGGTCACCACGGTCGCCGCGGTCGCCGCGGTCACTGCTGTCGCGTGGGGGTCGCTGGCTGCGAGGAGCATCGCTCTCGTCTGATTCCATGCCGGCGTATTCGCCCGCGAGCGACAAGGAAACCTTGCCCTGCGGGTCGATGTCGTCGACCTTCACCTCGAGGGCCTGACCCAATTCGACGACGTCTTCCACTTGTCCAATTCGCTTGCCCCCGTTGAGCGGCGACATCTTGGAGATGTGCAAGAGACCGTCACGTCCCGGCATGATGCTGATGAATGCGCCGAACTTCGCGATGTTGACAACTCGTCCTTGATAGACCGCGCCGACTTCAGCGGTGGGAGGATCGAGGATCAACGAGATCCGACGACGGGCCTCTTCGACCGCGCGTCCGTCCTTCGCACCAATGGTCACCGTGCCAACGACACCATCGTCGTCGACGGCGATGTCGGCACCGGTCTCTTGCTGAAGGGTGTTGATGACCTTGCCCTTCAGTCCAATGACTTCGCCGATCTTGTCGATCGGGATCTCCATCGAGACGATCTTGGGGGCTACCTCGGCCACGTGGTCGCGGGGCTCACTGATCGCACTCTTGATCACCTCAAGGATGTTGAGACGCGCC
>JABBNY010000100.1 GCA_019352095.1 Acidobacteriota bacterium | reverse complement strand
TCGGGCCACTCGACTCAACATTCTCGATGCGATTTCCTTCGAGTAGTGGTCCTAGTGAGATGCTTCCTACCTTCGGCAGGTATCCCTACGATGGGTCAGTATTCGCTTGGGGGTCATTCCCGTCCCACCCAGATCACACTTCATGAGTGGACGACCGCCGGAGAGCGACGTCGACTTCCTGGTCGACTTCGACGACAACGCTCATCCCCTCGACGTCTTAGCGTTGGGATGTGAACCGGAAGAAGAACTCGGCGTTGGGGTAGAGGTCTGCACTTCACGCGGACTACGGGCGTTCGTGCAAGATGAAGTCTTCGACGAGGTCGTCAGTTTGTGACTCGTTGCGACTGGGAATGAATATCCGATATCGACGACGCCATTGACGCGATGAACGAGTACGTCGCCCAAGGCGAATCACACGACGGCGTCGACTATGAGGCGTGCCGAGCGTGACTGGTGGAGATCGGCGAGGCGGTCAAGCACGTCGACGCTGATGTCCTCAGCGCCGCGCCCGATGTCGTATCGAATCAGATCGCGCGAATGTGCGACGTCCTCGAGCATCAATATCACGACACCGTCTTCGTGGTCATCGAATCCGTCTTCGTCGAACGCTTGCCGTCTCTTTGCGAGACGGTCGTTCGATCCAAGAACGTCGGAGACAACTCCCGGTCGCACATCGGTCCTTCAGCCACTAGTCAAGGTCTCCGTAGCTCGAACGTTGAGTTCATCTATGAGTTAACACCGAACTTCGTAATTACGTCAGCGTTGCAATAGGTCGCACTTCATTCGAAAAGGGGAATTCTCGAATAGCGCACAATCGACGGACGGGAGATCATGGCCGCGGCAGTCTCGCCCGGCGAGATTTCCCCTCCGCTCGTTGAGATTGCGGGTTCACGGTGGGCCTCCGACCTGCACAATCTGCGGTCGGGGACTTACTTCGTTGGCCTCCTTCGATGTCTGGGAGCTGAAGGGACAGACTGTAGGAGTGACAGGCATTAGAGGCATCGTGCGCCGGGCAACTTCAGAGGATTTTCACGCTGTCTTAGAACTTGACCGCATCGCGCCAGTGGGTCACGAGAGGGGACCACTGCTCACGGCTCGTGTGCGCTCCGGCGAGGTGATCCTGTTTGAGCACGAAGCCCGTGTGTCGGGTTACGCAGTTGTTAGACCCCAGTCGTTCTTTGGGCGCGACTTTGTGGAGTTGCTGGCCGTGGCTGCGGAGGAACGTCGTCACGGCGTTGGCGGTCTCTTGCTTCAACAAGCCGTCGGTCTGTCGTCAACCAAGCGGATCTTCACCTCAACCAATCGATCCAACGCTCAGATGATCGGCTTGTTAGAGAAGGAAGGCTGGGAATTCAGTGGACAACTCGGGGGGGGATCGGCGAGGGAGATCCGGAGCTGGTCTATTACAAAGATTCGGCCTGAGTTCCCTTTCGACACAATCAGATCTTCGACGGATCAAGTCGCCAGTGAAGGGTTGCAGACCCATTAGATCTGATGCGTCGGGCCTCTGGCAAACACGAGATCGGATTCACAACGGTGGCAAGACAAGCGATTTCGTCGGCCCAATTACGGCACTGAATTCACTGGCATTCGGATGCCGATTGAAAGCCGTAAGGGTCGCTGAACTTGATGAGCCGACGCTGAGTCGTCCCAAAAGACAACATAACGAATAGGTTTGAGGGAGGAAGTCTCGAGGATAGTTTCGTGGTCATGAAGAACATTGGATTTTTGTCATTCGGTCACTGGGCAGCTTCGCCGCGTTCAGGGACTCGCTCGGCGTCGGACGCCTTGTTGCAGTCCATCGATCTCGCGATCGCGGCTGAGGAGCTCGGTGCCGACGGCGCGTACTTCCGGGTACATCACTTCGCGAGCCAGCTTTCATCGCCGTTCCCGCTCCTCGCCGCCATTGGTGCAAGGACGAGCAGGATCGAAATTGGTACGGCCGTCATCGACATGCGCTACGAGAACCCGCTCTATATGGCCGAGGATGCGGGGTCCGCGGACCTCATCTCGGGCGGGCGCTTGCAGCTCGGTATCAGTCGTGGATCACCTGAACAGGTCATCGAGGGCTATCGCTACTTTGGCTACGTTCCGGCCGATGGCACCGATCAAGCCGACATGGCACGCGAGCACACACGGGTCTTCCTGGAGGTCCTAAAGGGTGAGGGTTTTGCCGAGCCGAACCCGCGACCAATGTTCGACAACCCGCCCGGTTTGCTTCGAGTCGAGCCGCACTCGAACGGTCTACGTGAGCGGATCTGGTGGGGCGCTGGGACGCGGAGGACCGCCGAGTGGGCGGCCGAGCAGGGAATGAATCTGATGAGTTCGACGCTCCTGAGCGAAGACACGGGCGTGCCATTCCACCAGCTGCAGGCCGAGCAGATCGAACTGTTCCGCACGGCTTGGGCCAGTTCAGGCCACACGGGTCAGCCTCGCGTCTCGGTTAGTCGCAGCATCTTTCCGATTGTCAGCGACCTAGACCGCTCGTATTTTGGTCGCGAAGACGGATCGCAGGACCAGATCGGCTACATTGACGGCGGCATAGCTCGCTTCGGCAAGACTTATGCGGCGCCGCCTGAACAGTTGATCGAGCAGTTGGCCAAGGATGAAGCGATTGCCGGCGCCGACACGTTGTTACTCACAATCCCCAATCAACTTGGCGTCGACTATTGCTCGCACGTGCTTGAGACGATATTGAGCGATGTTGCGCCAGCACTCCGATGGCGTTGAGATGTTCGACTATGCGGCCGGTGCCCTGTGAACCGTCGAGGTGTGGGCCTCTACCATTTTGACGGACATCCATTATCGGGGGTTTCACCCCGGGAAGGATGTTCAACATGGAATCCAAGCAACCAAGCAAGGCACGGCCGCGTCGGTCCTTCACCGATGAGTTCAAGGCCGAGATCGTCGAGCTGTGTCGTCGTGGCGACCGGTCGATTGGTCGATTGGTCAAGTGTCGCACGACTTCGATCTGACCGAGGCCGCCGTGACGACGATTCTGGAAATTCCCCACTCTCGATCACCGAAATCCCCCACCTGAGAGTTGCGGTGGGATGCTGCTGCGACTACTTGGTGTGGGGCAGGTGCGCCGCCTTTCTGGTCGCTTCAGTGCGAGCGCGGTGAGAGCGCATTCGCTAGCTCTCGCCATCGATGTTGAACACGAAACTGACGTTGAACTTGACGGCCGGTTGTGAAATTCACTGCTCAAGTCAATACGATGATCGACTGAGTCCCAAGATTGGGTCATTGCACGCCACTACTGATTGGAATTGGGCAATGCTCATCAGACGTAATTCGCGTGACGCAAGATATGGCAATCTGCGACTTAGCAGTCAATCGGCACTGCCGCTATCGCTCGGAGCGATGGGGGTCGCGTCGAAATAGCGATTGATCAACATCCAGCCCTTGAGGGCGAACGGCCCGGCGGAGCCGGGCGTGTCGACCCATAGCGAGGTGAGGACAGTGCACCCTTTCTGCTGGGCCGTTGCACAATCGGCCCACTGGACCATTGACGACGCGACACCTTGCCGGGCGCGTAAGACGACCAGAGGTAGAGGTTTCGCCTCTCCGTGATGTAACTCCTCCAGCCACCCAAGCACCCGTTACGCAGGCGCCTCACCGCGTGGCTCTTGCCAGTCGTGAAGTTGAGGCTAACGATGTCGGGGTATCCGGTGAATGAGCACGCGGTGACACTGACATTTCGGTATTGTATGACCATTCCCGCGAGGCCGAGGCCACTTGGCGCCGTTGCAACGCTGACGGTGAGCTGGGTGTCGGCACATCTAGGAATCGCGGCGGCGTTCGCCGCATAGTTGGGCGAGTGCCCTTGTGACTCTGCGAGCAGTCCAGTAAGTAACAGCACGGCAGGAATGACTCGTGATATGAGGCTGAACCAAGTTGAGTGTGTTGTCGTCATCGTCTCTCCGACATTGGTGATTGTACGACTACGGCTTACGAAGGAGCGGTATAGAGAAAGGGTTGTCCACCGACGTCCTCTCTCGTTGGAACTGGTGGCTGGACAGTTAGCTAGATCAAGACTCATTTCAATGTCGAGTCACTATTCAATCTCGAAATGCCGATGAAGAGGGGTCTGAGTTACGACTGGGGACAAGTGGTCAATCGTTTAGATGATCCAGTGACCAACAGACGCGTTGTGAACCACACTGTCGCTCAATGGCGTCCTCGTGGATGTCCAGATCAAAAAGGGGGGGGGGTCGGGTGTTTGACAAATTGCCAATCAATGCGCGACGCAGTGACGAATTAGATTCAAACATGTGGAACATTCCTCTAAATCTTGGGGTGCATTGTCATCACGAGAACGCAGACTAAGAAGATTGCGCTACCGATTTCGGCCGCCAGTTCCATACCATTTCAATCTCTTCCAGCGCAGCATATGGCGATTGCAACGTTTGACGCTCGGTGACACTTCGAGAAAACGGTAGATTCACCCCATTCGCCGGTGCGAGGCTGCACACCTGTCGCATCAGTCCTTCGACACCAAATTGGTCCCTTCCTTCAATTGTTCGAGAACGTGGATTGCAGTTGGGCATTCTCCGTTGCGAATTGTTCACCTCGCTCCGTAATAGCGGCCGGCCCAGTCAAAGACTTGAGCAAGCAATCCATTGGGAAGTTCCCTGATCTGAGTAGTGCGTACATAGCGATGCCTCTGACCGTCGGACATCAAGACGTGTGCTTCGTCACTGTCCAGTTCTGCCCATGACTTGCCGTCCAGTGGCCCTCCTTCAAAGATGATGTCCTTAGGAGGTTCCTTCGGGAACTGCGTCGCGGGCACGGTCACAAAGTAGTGGAGATGCTCGCAACAACATCAACGAACGCCAATGATCACGAAAGTCACGAGTGGTTGATCGGCTGGCATTCGCCTCACCAATGATCCCACCGCATCACTCGCCAGTTGGGCTATGCAGGTCGGCCGAGGGCCACGTCAGAGAGTCAGGGCACGGTGAATCCCGGAGTCCCCTCGGCCAATCTTCCTCGACGGGGGCAATTCTTTCTGAACGGGGGAGTGCATGGGTGTCGCATCGCGTAAATTCCCCACCGCGCTTTTGACAGTGGTACTTCTGTCGAGTGCTGGCTTCGTCAGTGCCGAGACCAAAATTTCTGGCCCCACCATCGATTGCTCCTTCTCCCTCTCGTCATCAACGCATCTTCGTGCTGGAACGACATTGGTATTTTGTGGGACCAATGGGGGTGCCTTCACTCCAAGGTAGAAATTGCAGGAAACCTTCAAGGGCGATGCGATTCTGACCGTCGTCGATCAATTCACCAAGGAGGAACTGCAGAACGTTGTCGTCGGTCCTGCGAGATCAATCCAAGATCTCACTACCGCGACGTTGGCCTCGCTAGTCTGAGATGAACATCCATGACGGTGGAGAAGATTATCAGTGCTCGAAGTCATTTCGCAGAACGTAGGCTCGCCAGTCTTTTGGATGTCCTTAGGATGGTGTGCAATCGTTGTTGCGATTGTCAACTCTATTTTGTACCGGAAGAATCGTCAGATCTTCGCGGCCATTGCGAGATTCTTCACTTGGATGAATGTGCAAGTCGGGCCGACGAGGGGTGGGTGTTGCAAGCAGTCGCTACCGCTTTTTGTGCGGGAGTAAGAATACGAGGCCGCCAAGACCAACAATATCGAAGACCAGGCCGACGCGGTTCCACGTACTGCCGGGAGGATTGTTCAAGAGGAGAAGCATCGTCACGAGACACATGGACGCGCCAGCCAGCCTTAGGCGTTGGTCATCGAGTCTCGACCAGTAGTTCCTCAATGGGTTCATCAATCGCTCCTTTTGATAACGCAATCGCCGCAGGCAAGTTCACGATTCTGCCGTTTGGAACTACTACCTCGAACGGTACTCAGATGACGCCCTCATGCAAATAGTCGCCACTCGGCGGGACTTGATCGACCACGCTGTGTAAGACGTGACAGACGTCAAGACGTAAAGAGGGTGAGGTTACATCTTTCGTCGCGCAGCGATGGGACCGAGCAACGTGGGGGAGGGAGACCGATGCGACGCCAAAGCTTGATGCTCCTCCTGGTCTCTGCGCTTACCCTCGCCTTCATCGGCGCAACAAAGAAGGTGGGGGACATCCCCAGGGCGCTTCCCCAGTCCTCGCGAACCACGTGCGTCCACCTCAGCGGCGGACTTGGAAAGGTCAGTGCCGGGACGAACGGCCAGACCTTCGCACCCATCTTCATACGCAACGAAGGCTCACGTGGCTGCACCTTGACAGGTGTGCCGCGTCTGATCTACAACGACGACGCCAGTATCGGCGTCGTCATCCGCTTGGGGCTGAGTGCCGCCCGAGTGAACACCGCACATCGGGGAGGCACCGTATCGCTCGCCGCAATTCAAGTGTTCTAACGGCCAGGGCGGGCCACGCCGTGATTAGTGGGCAGAGGCTGACGCCAGCGTGGAGGCAAAAATCTGCCAAGCGAGAAGGCTCTTCGCCACCAGCGACAATGTGACATACACGCGCTCGCCGAAGAGGTAATCGGCCCAACGTCCGACCTTCTTGTACTGAAGCCACTGGTTAATGGCGAAGCAGTTGAAGAAGGCGAACAGCGAGAAGAAGATTCCGTAGACGAACGCTGGCGGGTGCGCACTCGCGCCGGGGCCGATCAAGTAGATCCCGATGGCGATCCACGGCACAATGCCGGCGAGGCAGCCGATCCAGAAAGGTCCGAGTCCCGTGCCCGGGCGCTCGTAGCGCTCCTGCATCCAACCGAATCCGATCATCGATGCGTTCACGCCCACGAGCGCGATCAAGGCGGCGACGTCGCTGATGCCGACAAGCATGGCGATGAGCACGACCATGATCGACGAGCTCATCGAGTACTCGATCCAGCGGAAAGGGTTGCGTTCGAGCAGCAAGTTGGCCTTGTAGCTCGACCATCCGGGGCTAACCACGAAGAGATGGGCGGCGGCCGACAGGAGGAAAAAGGCAACGATCGCTGGGGCGAAGCCGAGGCTGAAAAGGTCCACCGACTGGTGCCCGACGCCGGGGCCTGGAGGCCCCGTCATGTAGGTGGCGCGCACTGGAAGTGAGAAGCTGTTCGCCAGAACGACGATGAGTAGTGCCTGCGCGAGGTGCAAGCAACCCGCCGTCAAGTTGTACGGCCGGAGTCGCTTGATGGAGGTCTCCTGGGCGGTCACTTCCGCACTCTACCGGCAACAGCGACCGTCGCTCGTCGACCAAGCCGCGCGACCCGACGATGCTGCAAGCAAGTCAATCACTGAGCCGCAGGAGGCCCCCAGAGCAGAGCGGACCTTCAGTCGTCCAGACGCCACCGTATGCCGAGATGCTGCACCGAATCGGCGGTACGAGATGCCCCGTCGAGAGGTGTGAGCTGTCCGTGCCTGGAGAGCTCGGAACCACACCACCGGTGGGTACATCACTGACGGGGGATCTTCGCTCCACGACGCTAATCCCACTGGGTCACTGGAGAAATCGGCGTGTCGGGACATGCTGCGAGAACTGCCTTGAGGTCAAACCGGATCTGACACCGGCGCGTGGACCTGAAAGACCTCCAGGTCCCAGAACTTCGCCATCGGGAGACGCTGAAGCGTTACTTCGGCGCCAGCGGCATCTGCGGCTGAGACTTCGAGAAAGACCTTGTCGCGGGCCACCGAGACGCGAACCGTACTGGGCACTCTCTCACCCTTGAGGACCTTTACCTGCGTCATCTCTCCGGGCACCATCGTGGTCAACTCGTCCATCAACGTGGCCGGCCCGAAGGTTGCGACGACCATGAACTGATTCATCAAATTGGTCCTTCTGCTTGCTGTTCGGGTCCTGCGGTCTCGTGGGGAAGCCAGCTCCGTTGACGGTGCGACGCTCCATCCTGGGGATGCCAGGCGTCGTGTCGTTGTTCCCCAGCTGATGATCACCGGAGGGATGATCCGAAAATACGCAGAACCCTAATGCTCTTCAACGACGCCGGTCCCGAACACCTTGATCCCGCGCGGACTCCAGAGGTCAACCGAGGCGCGGTCATCGACGACCACGGTCGCTCGAAGGTTTGCCGAGATGTTGCGGTAGCGCAACGTGTGGGTGACGTCGAGGCCAGCCGTCGCGATGTCATCACCCTCGACGGAGACGGACACCGGTGCGACGTCGGGATTGGCGGTGGGTGAGGCCGTTGCGAAGCGCATGAACGGTTGGTCATCCAAGTAGGTGAGTTCGGCGTCGGTGAAGGCACTCATCGGAAGCTCTCCTAATCGTGGCGGTGGCGTACTTGGTCGCCCGCGTCACTGCAGCACAGCGGACCATTGTGTGCGCACGCACTCAACGATGAACATGCCGGACCCACGAGAACCAGCCCTGAGCCCCTGCGAGGAGTGGGCGTGGCGGGCGCTGACCGATGTGGCGAATCACCTCGTCAAGATCCTCGGCTCAGTCTCCGAGTACGTGGTGCTTGTCCACTTCTCCGAAGCCGATGGTCAACGACTTCGGATCGGCGACCTGGCGCCAATCAGTGCTCCTTCGCCGAGTCGCGTGTCGCGCCTCGGCGAAGAGATGGCAGTCATAGGCACGGCCACCAAGACCCGCACCACCGATGACTCCCGGTGCACGCTGGCGACCTTGACACCCTCGGGACTAGAGACGCTGAAGGCGACGCACCCGACTCAGCTTCGCGACGTCGGCCGCCGCGTCTTCGATCCGCTTACGGATGAAGACGTCAAGCGCTCGGCATCGTACTCTGGAGGATCCGTGATGGCCAGGGCCATCGAATCCTGCATTGCCTGTCTAGCGAGCTACCTCGACAGGTCGGTGGTCGCGCTTGTCCGTTGACTCTGAGGGCATACTCGGCGCCCCAAGGTCCTGCTTCACGGACGAACGCGGGCGAAATTGAGCATGCCCCGGATGTGCCGTTGTGGGGCCGACAACTACCGTGAGCACTCGGTGGGCTGGGCCGGGCTGGCAGACCCCGCTCATTTCCGAAGAACCAGTGAATTCATGAATCAATCTACAGGACATATCGGCGATTCGAACCATGGTGCGAACGCGGTTGCCGGAATCCGAAGGGCGCTGCTGTCAGTTTGCCTGACTGTCAACCGACGGCAGCGCCAAGTGCAGTGTCCACCAACGTCCGCTGATGTCTTCTAACGTTTGACCTGGTGGCTACACCCGGGCCCGCTTCATGCCCAGGCAACCATCCAGTTTCAAGCGGCGTCGACACCGACTTGGCAAATTCCAATTGGTTGTGATCTAGTGACATCTGGGATGAGTTGAAACAGGACCGAAGTAACATCGTCGATAAGATTCTAATTTTGCATGATGGAGAGGTCCGTGGCCCTTCGGCGCATCGCCTATCGCTACTAC
>JABBNY010000099.1 GCA_019352095.1 Acidobacteriota bacterium | reverse complement strand
CCGTAGTACTTGAATCGGGATCGACCTTTCGATCCTTGGGAATGGCACTCGACTTTTCCGCTACATCCCCAATCGCAAGGACGACGCGACCGGCGCAACTTATCAATTCCTCGTCGCCGATCAACCAGATCGTTGCTTGGGCATCAAACACTGGCCCCAAATCTGAGAACATGTAATCACTGATTTCGAGAAGATCTGGTGGTTTGCGATGGTGGAGCACGATGTCCAGTGATTCGACAAAGCCAGACCGAGCAAACATGTTTGCTCGCATCGAAGCCGATTTGAGGGCAATTTTGTTCGCTCCTGAGAGAATTACTACACACGCATCTCTAAGTTCCTTGCGCGTCGCTAACTTGCGTGAGCGACTCGCTCGTCGCCAGTCCAAACCAAATGCGCCAAATGTGGAAAGAGCGGCTGCGCCGAGTGAAGCGCTCAGTACTTCCAGCCCGGCATTCACACGAACTTCTTGTGTTGCTTATATGCCGCCACGTCCTCGCGAGACAATGCGAACCATTCACTGTTGGCGACGAGGGAGTCGCTGAGTTCGCCCTTCCGCTGGGGCGCCATCCCACTTGGGTCGCGGCGTGAAACGTTGAGCGCAACGAGCCTCTGTACCTCTAACGTGACATTTTCTTTTGTAACCATTGTACGAATCGTAGTTCTCAAAGTGAATCCGGTTTTGATCAGAAACCATTGGCGAATGGGGAAGAATCCGCGCGGAAACCCAGGACCGTCTGTGGCGTAACTATATCGAGATGTTTGTCCAATATACGAATCTCGAGCGTACGCGGAGTGGTCAGTATTTACTTGGACCGGAGTTCTAGAGTGCACTAATGATCGAAAAGCAAGACCTTCCAAGTACTCAGGAACTGATGTGGCCGACACTTGAAGCGTTACGCGCTCTTGGAGGATCGGGTCGAATTGAGGAGATCAACGGGGAGGTGATTAAGCGGCAGGGATTTTCAGAAGAACAACTCGCTATTCGCCGACCAAAGAAGGAACGTCAGTCGATGATTGAATATCGTCTGGCCTGGTCTCGAACTAAGTTAAAAGAGATTGGCGCAATTAAGAACTCGGCGTGGGGAGTCTGGGCGCTAACCGATGACGCAAGGAATTGGTCTGAGGTAGATCTCGACGAACATCGTCAGTCCCGAAGCGGCGGGTATCTTTCATTGCAACAGAATCGGAACATCCTTACTAACGCTTCGGGTATTGACGACGGTCAGATCGAGGGTGATGACGGTAGGACGGATTGGAAGGAACGACTCCTAGAGCGGTTGCTGGAAATGCCGCCCGACGCATTTGAACGGTTGGCACAGAGATTGCTGCGCGAGGCGGGATTTCGAAATGTCGAGGTCACGGGCCGACCTGGCGATGGAGGAATTGACGGAGTTGGTGTATTTCAGTTGTCGCTTGTACCCTTCCATATCTTCTTCCAATGCAAGCGATACCGAGGGACTGTCCCGCCTAGCGAGGTGCGGGATTTTCGTGGAGCCATGTCAGGAAGAGGTGAGAAGGGTCTGCTGATTACTACCGGCTCTTTCACGAAAAGCGCGCGTGACGAGGCCACTCGAGACGGTGCGCCTCCCGTTGAGTTAGTGGATGCCGATGCTCTTTGCGAACTGCTAAAGCAATATTCTCTCGGTGTTCGAACCGAGACTCGAACTATTGAGGATGTGCTCATTGTTGACGATTTCTTTGACAAACTGTAGATTTTGCGTTCACTTCATTCGCTGAACGCTGTCCAAGTGAAGACGTCAGTGATCGAGGTGTTGATACACCGGTGTGCGACAATAGGGACTGTGACTAAATCAATGAGCAAGTTGGAGCGGCCTGCGATATTCGGCGACTTCGGGTTGAGTGTGGACGACGTTTCTCAACCCAGTCGGGTGGCGGCCAGCCGTGCCAAAGCAGGTACGACCTTCGAAGAGGTGGCGTCTCGTACCTACGCCGAGGTCAGCAACGTAGATGATCTCGTCGAGTGGCTCGTGAGTTTCGTCGGCTTCCCGACGGGTGTCGCGAGAGCCCTCGTTATGCAGCTCACCGCGAAGGTGCACGCCTCCGCGCTAAGGGCCTGACTGAAAGGCGCGGCCAGCCCGCGACGCTGGCGCCGTACGTGGTTAGCCGCTTCAACGAGGCAACACTGTTCGAAATGGCGCAAGCGTATGACTGATGGGTCCAAACCGTTGCTTTACCGCGTGGTGTGGCGGAGCGGCCGCCCGCAGAGGGCAGTCATCATCGTCAGTTACGGAGAGTCGAACCCCCAGACCGACGCATACTTGAGGAGGAGTTCCGCTTCAGCCGATATGGAATCTGCGTAACGAGTGAAAGCCTCTTCGAGGGAGCCACCGAGTGAGGCCAGTTTCGCCGCGATTCACGACGACTCTTAAGTCAGTGGAGAAAGCTCGTCAATGCCTAATTTTCTCTGCTTGCGTGCATTGTCCTATGTGTAGCCAAAACGGGGGCGCCTATATCAGGCGAGCACGATCGTGGAAGTCTCGTTTAGTATCTGGGAACCTTCACGGATTATGCGCTGGAGATACTTGTGTTTCTCGAGTGAAATAAACAATCACTCTCAAGGGACGCGCTCCGAGTCTTGGGAACAGGTGATGGCGATTGTCGGTTGACCTGAACTGCGTCTTCTTGATTTGTGTCATTCCGGAGTCATGTTTGCGACGGCGACAGGAGCGACCAAGGTCGAGCGCACGCAGCGCGCGGGCCATTCCTCAACTGCCCCTTCAATTCGATATCAGTGCGCATGGTGGACAGATACCGGGTAGTGGCTCATGCTCCCGAGGAGCCAGTCGAGTCCGCGACGATTGTGAATATTGGACGGCCCGCGAGTTCGTCAAGAGACAAGCGCTGGTGACAGTCGCTAGTCATTTCGAATTGAGTGTTAAGAACGCTGATACGTTGCGAGTGAACCAATCTTGGCTGGTGGTCGGAGGGTAGGGGGCTAGTCACGTGGCCGTAAACGAGGATCTTCTTCGAAGTGTCGTGTTTCTCCTTGACGAGGAAGGTGGCGATCCGACTGGCACAGGATTCTTGGTACTGAAATTGGACACGGGCGTCGAGCACACGTATCTAATGACCGCAAAGCATGTCGTTGACAATCATCCTCATACTTTCATGCGGTTTCGAACCGTTCTCGGAAACATCCATGACGTTCCGCTGAAGAGTTGGGACGTTCACCCGCTAGCGGATGTGGCGGCTCAAGAGGTCGACTTCAGACTGGTCGAGCCGCTGCCGCTCTACAACGCTTACTCACTTGACGACGCCGTCGATGTGTACCCGATACCAGGCGATGGCCGCTTACTCGGTGAGCGCGTCTACTTTGTCGGCCTCCTGGAACAGGTAAGAACCGCTATGGGGAAATCAATGATCCCGTTGGTACGGTCAGGCACCGTCGCCGCACTGTGGCAAGACGGGATTCGCCTAACCGGAAATCGCACCGTCACCGGGCATCTTATTGATGGGCGCTCGATCGGCGGCCTTAGCGGCGCTCCGTGTTTCGTTCAGGTAGTTGGGTTCGCCGCCAGCGAGGCCAATCCGGGTGCGTTGACACCGGTTGAAGCCACACGATTGCTGGGTATCGTAATTGCGCACTACGAGGATGTGAAGTTGGAATCTGACAAGTCGAGTCTTCAACTGAATACAGGTATCGCAGTCGTTCTACCAATTGAATATGTCCGAGAGCTCATTGATGGGAAATATTTGACGAAGGAACGGGAGGACTGGCGTGAACAACACATGGGCGAAATCATGGATGCCGCCAGGTTTCGCGACGGCTTCGACGCGCAAGTGGATGAGAATCGAACACGCTGAACGTTCGTTTTGCGAAGAACACATGTACCGGTCTTCAAAAACTCGCTATGTCGAGGCCGGAGAAAAACTCCGATATTGCCGCTACCGCGTTGTTTGCGAGTACGTCCGTGTCCTGGCCAGGATGGAGCCTTTCCACAGTTTGCGCGTAGGCAATACAACCCTGTGAGTTGGCGTCGGCAAAGTTCGACCTGAGTTCGCCAAGCGCAGTATGTGTCTGACCAGTAAGTTCGTCCTGAAATGTCTGGCGCACATTGCGGCCGGCGGCCACCGGCCCCCCCGCATCGTTATGGAGCGCGACGTAGGCAATGTCGTACCAGTCTTTCTCTAGGCTTCTGTCGTAGGCTGCGTGAGTTTTTGCTAAAAGGTACGCCGCCAAGGTCGCCACACGCACGTCGACTGTGGTTAGTCCCGCGCCGAGTTCAGAGCTTATGGATCGGAGTTCCCAGTCTCGCGAGGCGTAGCCGGTTCCGCGAAGATTGGTAGCTCCTAAGGAAGCGCAGTCGTCGAATTTGATTATCGAGTGATTCTGCTCCTGCGCCAAATCCGCTAGAAATTCAATCTTGACCACTACCCCGGGAATCGATTCATGTTTCCACCGCCAGATTCGTTCGGTGGAAGGCTTGAAGCCGCTGCCCTCAAGGGCAATTTCCAAACGCCGAGCATTGACTACGTTGCTCTGGATTTCGAGATCAACCTGCACGTCTACGTCGGTGGTTCCTTCGTGTGGCTGAGTGCTCTGGCTGCATAGAAGGTCTGGGACTAGACCTCCCAGGAGAACGAAATCCGGGGTCGCACCGTACTCCGTTACCAGTCGAACGAGTCCGGCTTCGGCAAATGTCCTTGCTTCTCGGTTACGCGTCGGATCCGACATTGATCTCCTCCCGCAGATGCTCCGCGGCCTCCGCGGCACGTCCTCCGATGCCCAGTAAGTCGGCGTACACCCGCACAGGAAGCGCCACCCTTACGCCCTCGACTATGGGCCCCTTCTCGCTCATAAGTGTAGGCAACTCGCGAACCTCGATCACATGTCCACGCTCCACAATTCTCGCGCCAAGGCGTGACTCTAAGACGCGGGGACTGGCCATCAGATCAGCGTCGACGTAAAAGTCGAGGGTCGTGACATCGCTCAGATATGGGGCCAGGAGCAGGGAAGCTCCAACACCAGTTACCGCCCAACGGTGACCTGACGCCGACAACGTTGGGGCGATCTCACTACGAAGAGTCGTCATGGAGTTGCCCTCCCAAAGACGATGTAGACGGAGGCTTTTCTGTCGCGAACGTTGCGCGATGGCTGCTTTTGAGTAGCCGTCCAAGAGGGCGAGGTGGTCAATAATTCGCCGACCGGATCTTGGGCCGCGGCGTGCCGTCGGTCGTTCGAGGAATCCAAGGCGTTCGAGCTGAGCGAGACTTGTAGCGGTTGCGTTTCGCGAATAGCCCGTTGCGTCCTCGATGCTCTGGACAGTCGGAGTCACCCTGGAGAGGGCCGCTTCCGCTACAGCGATCATTGATGGTGTCCATCGAATGGATGAAGGCGGCTGGAACCGTTCCTGAAGGGGTTCGCGCGAAACGATTAGGCCGGAAGATCGGCTTATCGTAGCGTTGCCGGTCTCGTCGATCCAGCCAATTCCCCGTTGAGTAAGCCAAACTTTGGCGCTGTCGGAGAATTCCGTTGCCATTGCGACCTCCACACCCGGAACGGCACGCACTAGGTCCTCGACGTCAGCTGGCCAACCCTCTCCGGCCCAACCGGCGAGGAATCTGTGGTCGACTACGCCTGTCTGCACGGTGACGTCAAATGCCTGACCATCTAGTGCTCGGGGTGTCACAAGTACTCTCGCGGTGGGGGGAAGGACGCTGGTCAACGTTCGACGAAGTCGGGCCACCATTTGCTGGAGAGACGCCATAGTTTCCAGTCTACGTATACTTCTGTGTTCCAAGGAAGTATTAGCCAACGGCGAAGTACATATCTTTAAAAGATGATAATTTGAGGAAAAAGTCTCTTCGTACTCGTTAAATGCGTATGATAGATACGTGGAAATTACGATTGGGAGTAAGATACAAACCGCCCGAACCCGTATGGGTTGGGAGCAGTCCGATCTGACTCAGTACCTCTCTGCGCCTGTCAGTCAGCAAACGGTTAGCAGATGGGAGAGAGGCGGTTCCCGTCCTCGGAGGAATCTGGTTGTGGAACTGGCGAAGTTATTTGGCGAGGATCCGGTGGAATTTCTGGAAGCGGCTGGATACACACGAGGATCGGAAGTACCCGACGTAGCACCTCGTCCAATCCGTCCCTGGCTGACAGTCCTACCAGTGTGGGATCTCGCGCCAGAGAAGTTCGAAGAGTTGGTGGCAGATTTGGGTCAGGAGCTTCGTCCTGACGCCTTCGTCAGCCGTTTTGGGGGGCAGGGTCACACCCAGTATGGAGTTGACATAGTTGCAGAAAAGGACTCTCGGTATGTTCTCACCTTCCAGTGCAAACGGGTGGAAGAATTCGGCCGACACGACGTTCGCAACGCAGTTGCCAAGGTTACGGTTGAAGCGGATGCACACATCCTCGCTATCTCGCGCCGCAGTGCGAGTCCCGCATCCCGCAGGGAAATGCAACTCCATCCTGGATGGACGCTCTGGGATGCTCAAGACATTTCAAGAAACATTCGCGGCCTGCCCCTTGATCGATCCCTCCGGATAGTCGAGACATATTTTCCTGGATGGCGCGAAGACTTCCTAGGAGTACCTGAACCGGGCCCATGGTTGGAGCCGAACGAATTCTTTCAATCGTTTTCAGCCGGAGCTTTCTACAGTCACGACTGGACTCTGGTTGGAAGAGATAGCGAACTCGCCGAACTCCTTGCGTTCATTTCAGATTCTAAACAGCAGGTGGGACTCCTAGTGGGTCGTGGGGGCATTGGAAAGTCGAAGCTCCTCTGGGAGGTTTCAAGAGCTGCCCAAGCGCAGGGCGTGAATGTTCGATTTTTAAAGTCAGGTATCGATCCGATGCCTCGGGATCTCGAGTTGCTCCCAATTGATGGACAACTTCTTGTGATTATCGATGACGCGCACGATCGAGGAGATCTCAAGGGCGTTCTCGCAGATCTCTTGAGATTGAGGTCGGATACAAAAGTTTTGTTCGCTCTCCGTCCATTCGCGCGGCCCCTGTTGGCGATCGAGTTACGTCAATCAGGTCGTCGGATTGAAGACTCCCTGGTCGTGACGTTGTCAGATCTGTCACAAGCTGACGCCGAGGCGCTCGCCATCGAAGCGCTTGGTCCCGAATGGCCACGGCATCTTGGGCAACGCCTCGGAATTCTCACCAGGGATTCTCCGTTCATCACAGTTGTCGCGGGCATCTTGATTCGTCGCGGGCTCCTTGATCCGGCGTGTCTGGACCACGAGAACTCTGTTCGAAGCGAGATCGTCAAGACCTTTCGGGACGTTTTGGTCGCAGATTCTCCCTCGGGAGAGTTCGAGCTCAGGAGGTCCGTTCTTGATGCGATGACCGCGCTCCAGCCGTTCAGGGCCAGCGATCCTCACTTTCAACGAATTCTCGGACGGCTTATTGATCGTCCGTACGACCGCGCATTCAGGCATATACGTGCGCTGGAAGGGGCTGGGGTTCTGATGCGTCGAGGCGACTCTCTCCGCGTTGTGCCGGACCTTCTCTCTGACATGATCCTTAGCGAGGCGTCCTTCGACGAAGGTTCGAATGCGCCGACTGGCTACCTGGAGCGAGTGTGGAATGCAGCTGAAGGCGAAGCATTCCAGCATATTTTTGTCAACGCAGCGCGGATCGATTGGCAGGTCCGGCACGACGACCCAAATACATCGACCCTCATGACGACACTCTGGGACGCTATCGATTCGGCGACTCGCGACGCTGGAATTGTGGGTCGCCTGACCGCCGTAAAGTTGCTGAAAAAAGTAGCTTACTTCCAACCGGCGCGCAGCATTGAGCTTGTTCGGTGGATCATAGGGAACCCAACAGACGTTGTCGAAGATAACGACGAGTTGCTCTTGAAAGCATTTCCACCCACGTCTCAAAGCGTTCTCAACGAGATACCTGAGGTTGTCAAGGCAATCAGTTACAACATGAGCTACCTGCGCGAATCAATGGAGATTCTCTGGGATCTTGCAGCCAACGACAATCGGGAGATTCGTCGGTACCCGGAGCACCCGATGCGAATTCTTCGTTCGATTGCCGAAATTCACCGAGGAAAACCGATTGAGTACAACGTTGAAGTCGTCAATATTGCGCAAGGTTGGCTTGAGGGAAGCCAATTATTGGAGGGTGGACCTTCGCCTTTCGACGTCCTCGAACCGATGCTCGCCACGGAAGGGTCAGAGGACTTTTCTGACGGCTATGCCGTTCGGTTTCAGCCATATTCGATCAATCCGGCGGCCGTTGGGTTTCTTCGAGAACGGATTATCGCGCTGGCACTGGGGGAGTTGAGATCACGGCACATTTGGCGAGCCACCGCGGCGCTCCGGGCAATTCAGGCGAGCCTGAGCTTTCCCGTCGGCTTATTTGGTCGCAGAGCCTCGGAGGAGGAAATTCAGGGTTGGATTCCCAGTTTTCTTCAGATTCTTGATTTACTCCGAACGACCGTTTCTGAGGGCTCGATTGATCCCGCAATCGCAGTTGCGGTTCGACACGCGATTCAGTGGCACCTTGAGTATTCGAAAATTGGAACGCGTGATGCCGCCCGGAGAGTCATCGAGGCGATCCCGGACACTCTTGAGATTCGTGCTGCCGTCGCACTGTTTGATGGTTGGGGTCATCTGCTCGAAGGGCGTACAACCGACATCCAAGAAATGCAACGGAAGAGCAAAGCACAAAGGGATGAACTAGCAGCGGAACTCATTCAATCGAGATCTCAGGAGGAGATTATGGATCTTCTCGAAGCGAGGATCGTTGCGCAGCGCGCTGCCTTCGGCAGTTCGACCGGATCGACCGGTCCATTTCTGTGGTCGCTCGTAGAGAGGGACTCGTCATTAGGCCTCGAGATTTGTGAGCGAGCCATATCTGATCTGGAGTCACCCCTTGCGGAAACTATTCCGGTTGTAATGGGAAGTTTGGCAGAGGTCCTTCCGGACAAGGTGGTGCCTCTGTTACAACGCCTATTGGCTACGGAAAGTCTGGGACTGCGTCGTAGTGTCGCACAGTCATTGGGTTGGAATCGGGGCTCTCGACAGTCCCTACTCCTCGGTGAGTACGAAATCATCCTCGACTTGGCTTCTGATGCGGACACGCCGGTACGGCAATTTATCGTTCGAGCGATCGAACGACTTTCGGAGCATCATCCAACTGAGGCACTGTCGCTGATCGCGCATGTGGAATTCCGCGACTCGCCCCAGATTGCCGATGACGTGTTCACCGTCTTCACCGGGAGTCATCGACTGAAGTGGGGTGATCTTGCAGAAGCGGACGCTAATTCGATACTCGATCAGCTGCTGGAGAGTCCGTCAATTGAGGAGTATTGGGTGCAAGAATTTCTTCGCGCATACTCGAAGCAGCGGCCAAAGGACTTGATTCGTTTCTTGA
>JABBNY010000098.1 GCA_019352095.1 Acidobacteriota bacterium | reverse complement strand
CTCGGCACCGAGCCAATGACCTGTCCACCCAACGCCTTCGCCAGCGGCGACGGACTGATGAGGTTGGAGCCTGGTCAGCGCGTGTCCACGGCATGGGGGGCGCGTCTCACGTGAGAGAAGCGATGACCAAGCCAGTCAATGAGCGAGCCACCGTTGCCACCCGTCAACGCGCATCCAACGAGGTAACGCCTGTTCGATGGACCAGTCCGCTTGGGAGTCGTGGTGGACGCCACCTAGTCTCACCATTTTCTTTCTTGTAGCGACGAACGGGACGAGGGCGTTTGTGTCAGCACGCACAGTTGTTGCACTGAAACACTGTTGGACATGAGGGGCGTACCGCCTCAAACCGCCCATCGAACGGCTGGCGTGAATCTCTGGCTTTCCAGATGGCGAGACCGACGACACGCGACATGTCCGCTTGAAGATAGAGCACCGGCACAACCTCACCGAGATGAATCTCTCACGTAGCACGGGCTGGGGGCCCTCGAGAATCCGCACCTAGACGACGTCGCTATTTCGCGAGGTCCCTGTCTAGGCCCGCCACTCCGCCGATCGAGCTTCGAGAGCGGCGTCCAAGGCCAATCGAACGCCGTCAATTCCCTCGACCAGGCCATAGACCGGCGTGCCGGGCTGTTGACGCCACGACTCATCGATGCTGCCCGCGTCGACCGCATCAAAGCCCAGTTCCTCGATCAGATCCATGACGACCTTCTTCGCCGCGGGATCGTCGCCCGCCACCGGTAGCGCCATGCGGTCAGAAGCGCCGACGACCCGCGCGCGTTCAATGATGTTGGCGGCGTAAATACCATTGAACGCCTTCACCACGGGATAGCCGATCTGATCGGACACCCATCGGCTCTCGGTGAGTCCATTCTCGATGTCGGCGATGAGACCATCGCGCTGTTGAGGGTAATAATTACCCGTATCGATGACGACGACTCCCTCATTCGCGCCATCGAGAAATCCCTTCGGCAGATTCGGCACCTTGTTCTCGGGAATGGACACGATGACAACATCAGCCCCCCGTGCCGCGTCGACCGCCAGACCGGCGACGGCGCCGGTCTCCGCTATCAACGCTGCCAAGGTCTCTGGTGCACGCGAGTTGGCGACCGTCACGTGGTGGCCAAGTTGGCTGAGACGTCGTGTGAGATTACCGCCAATATTGCCCGCTCCAATTATGCCGATATTCATCGTCTCTCCTTCTCTATGGATGTCGTCCTATGGCTACATCGACGAGGTACGCCAGTTACTCGGCATCCACCTCGTAAGACCCAACCTAGCGACAACGTCACGATCGTGATCGCGTAGGTAAATTGCGATGCCAACCGGCTGGTAGGTGCAGTGCTCTGGAGCCGGCGCACTGAGCGATGCGGCGAATCACAATTCAAGATCGAGAAAGACCACTCCCCGCGGGTCAGACTGTCCGATGTCGTCGCTCAACTCGACCCATGGCTTCATCCGCTCGATCAACAAGCTCAAGGGCGACTCCGACTCTTCGACGCGACAGAGCCCGTGAGCGAACCTGGCTGCTGGCACTTTGTTCTGGCGAACGTCACCGTGATTTTACCGACGCTATCGTCGCCAACCCCTGAGTCAATCCCGATTCAATCACCTCCACATCATGAACAAGGGTAATTATTTTGCTCAAGGATTCCGGACCTTCACCGCCGGGATTTATGATCGCGTTTCGAAGCTTGCCACCGCAGGGTAACCCGTTAGCGGCGAGTCAAGGGGGTTCCGTGTCCGGGCCGGCCCGGATCGACCCAAGGTGGCTTCCCATCGGCGTCACGTTGCCAGGTCTCAATGGCGTTTCGACCCATTGGGTCTGCGTGGTGGTACTTCACCCCAGCCAGTACGCCAGCGGCGTAGTCGTCAAGCAACTGCGCGTCCATCTTCTTCCACCCATTGGCAATCGCCCACCGACGTACTAAGAAAGGTGGAAACTCGTACCCACCGTGCTTCAAGTGCTCGAACGTAGCGATCGTAGAGTCACGTGATTCGCTTTCGAGCATGCTGAAGTAGCGACGAAACCTCTCCCACAACTGTGGCTTACGACGATGATAAACACGTCGCGTGATGGCCTCCAACGCCTCGACGACAACAGCATCGAGCGTTCGAACCTTGGGATCATCATTCTCGGCCATTGGTTAACTATGGCGCATCTATGCGACGCGTGATGCTCATGATGGTCAGCGCGCTCAGCGGCGTCGACGATCGTCGATATCGTCAGGCGCCCGAGGCCCGACGCAAAAGAAATGCAACCTGCTGGAAACTTCCTACTTCCAAGAGATCGTCATAGGGAGTATCGGTCTCAGTGCAGCCAATACTTTCTTGACCCATGTGATTACTGAAGATCCGACTTCGAGGCACGTGGACTTCGAAAACTGGCGAGATCCGGGGTCGAATTCGAAAAAGGGGATATCCGACTTGGGGCAGTGGAGTGGTCGAGTGGCGCACAGCAGACTGACATCATCCCGGCCCCTACGCGGCGACGATGGCTCGGTTCCCCACTGACGCTGCGCGCCTTGACTCTAAGGAGCATCCCAGGCCGGAGTCTCACTCCCCAGAGCAGTAGGGACGTTACTGTTCCTGCGGAGCCGGTCAGAGAGTTGATGAGTGAGTTGCGTATTCGGGCGGTCTTCTGGGTGAGTAGCACAATCTTCGCGGTGATTGCTGCGTGGCTTCAGCACAATCTGTCACGTCCCTGGACGGTGGTCGTCATAGGGGGTGTAGCTCTGATTGTGTCTATAACCACTGGAGTGTTAGATCTCGTTGCAAGAAGACGAAGGTCACACGAAACTGACATTGCTTCACCAACGTCATCGTCGCCACATCGGCGTTGGCTGAACGATAGCGAAAGCAGTGACGACTAACGAATCAGTCTGCCCATTCATTGGTCGTTTGCTGCACTACGACGGATACTCGTTTTCTTCAACGCTACAAAACTCGAACGATTCTTAGCCCGCGCAGTGCGAATCTTCAATCGTCGTCTTGCCGGTGGACGACACGGTCCACATACTCACGGCACCTCGGCCAGGTGCGTACCAAATCGTCGTGGTGTTGACTCCAGAATCCTTGAGAACGGCTGAATCCAGCGCAGTAGCAACTTGCGCGTTGATCGCGTTCTCTACGCGAAAGTTCGTAATGCTCTCGCGAAGTCCAACGACATTATGAAATGTCCCAGATGGAGTGGTAATTGACTGTCGCAAATCGCCAGATATTCGCATGCTCTCGACGCCCATCACGGTTTTGACGTGACCTTTTGTCAAGAGTTCGAACTCTGCGACGCCCGTGGATGACAAAGGTGAAAGCGCAAAGTGCAATGTCGAGACGTCGCTGATCCCACTCTTCATCTCAGCAATGGAAGGAAAGAGGAGGTGGCCGCGGTACGATACCTCGTGTTGCAGACTCAACTGATTCTCTAACGGAGCTTCAACGGTGCCGTTCTTTAATAGCAGGTACGCCAGCGTCTGGGTAGATGAAATCGGTGCGAGCAGGGGCTTATATGCGGGACTGTTGCTGGTTTGTCGTATCTTCACTTTGTCTCCAAACGTGAAGACGGTGCCTCGAGCGGTTGACTGGACTGACGTCAGCGTCGAAACGGCGCTGCCAGAAACGGTAGTTACGTTCGAACCGCTCCCGCTCAATTGTGGAGGAAAAGTGATGCTACATGTGCGTCCGACCACCCTCGGCAAGTAGTCACTCCACGATCGATGAGCGGTCGTTGCACTCGACGCGGCCACGGTGGCGGGAAGCGCCGAAGCAAAGAGAACAGCGGCTGTCATACGTACGCCCAGAGGGACCAGGGCGCGAGCCCTGACTCGTCCTATCGGGATTTGATTCACCGACCCACCCCCTTCGACGATGACCGCAGTTGGAACTCAAACACAAATCTCTCGAATCACCATTCCCGACCATACACATCAGTCGATGGCCCGACGTGACACGAGTGCAAACCTGCACTGGAAATTGAAATCGCACCAGTGTCCCCCATCGGGAAGCGGCCAACGAACGAAGTAGTCCGCCCCGGCGTCATGTGTCCGCAGTCGCCAAGTCCACTGTCGCGACGACGCGTGACGCCAGGAAGAAGCCCACGGCGCCAATACCCGATCCGAGTGTGGCTGGCCAGAACTGTGCGGTGTTTGGATCGGCGAAGAGCGCTGAGCTGATCTGAAGAAGTTGGACAATGCACGAGGCCGAGAACTCCAAGCCCAGGAGTAGGTATGCCTTCGCAAGGAGAGACCTTTGATCGGAGTCCTTGGCTTCCAATTGGCGCAGGAACCACCAACCACTCGCCGCAAAAATCGGTGCGAGCATCTCCATGACCAGTTGGACATACCAGCGGTAGCCCGGTATGTCATAAACCCTTTGGCTTAGCAACCGTGCAACGAAGATCACAGTCGACAGCGCAATGAGCGTGAAACCGAGGAATATCAATCGGCTCGATAACAGGCGTTTCGACGAGGTCACAGTCGCATCATACGATTTCAGTCGAACGGCGACTGGAAACACGCTCATTCGATTTCGAAGGCGTCGGTGACTGAGTAGGTGATGCTTAGCTCCCTATGATTTCTCCATGGTTTCTGGTGAGAGGAATCTCGATCTGGGTGAAATTATGGTTCGTCTGGTCCAGAGCGACGACACCCCGGCGCTACAAGCACTCGCCAGAGACTCGTACCAGCAATACGTAGCCGCAGAAGGAAGTGAACCAGAGCCCATGAAGGCCGACTACTCGGCCCTGATCTCACTCGGCAGTACCCGGCTTGCGGAATATCGTGGCACCATCATCGGGCTCCTCGTACTAGAAGCTCAACCGAACTACCTCTTGTTGGACAACATCGCGGTCGCGAAATCGGTTCGGGGAGAAGGGGTCGGCAAGCTCCTGATGGCCTTCTCGGAATCTCAAGCGGCAGCGAAAGGTCTCTCGGAGTTCCCTCTCTATACGGGAGAAGTCATGACTCAGAATCGTCACTACTACGAGTCGCTCGGTTATGTCGAATCACATCGCGCTTTCGAAAGCGGACAGCAGCGCGTGTAATACACCCAACCGCTGTAGAGCCAGACCACAGGCGTGTCTTCTTGCTGGTATCGGCCGACGCGCTATTACTTCAACCTTCAACTGAAGATTCAGGTGAGAAGGCGGTTGTCCGCGACAGAGGTAAGTGGGGCCAAAACAGTTCCCGTCGTCCGAACAATGGTGTGACCGGTCCCCAGTTACTTCCATCTCCATCGTGGCGACACCTTCCAATGCGTTCCCGGTAGGTTCACTGTCGTGGATGAGTCGACTTCGTTCGTGCTGCAAGAGTTGCTCGGCGACGAGCTCGCAAGCGACCCTACGACCGTTCGAGGCCTGACCAACCACCTTCCGATGGCGCTAGTGGCGAAGCAACGCCTCGGTGCGAGCGGCGACGAATTGAGACGATTTGCGACCGCCTACTCTCAACGCCTCGCACCGCTCGCCGCGGCAAAAGAGCATCTCGATCACGTCACGTGGAAGACCGCCGTTGGCAACCGGGGCGCCGCGACGGAGTTGCGTGATTATTTTGCGCACTACGTCGCTAACAACGGCGTTGACGCTGCCTTGCGGGCCCACCTTCCGGCACTCGTGCCCGGTGTCGGCGGCGCGGGCTTTCACGGAGTCATCAGACTCGCCTACGCAATTGAAGCTTCGTCACCTATTCAAATCGCGGCGGGACTCGCGTACTTCGCCTCGGTGGCGAGGCCGCTCACTGTGTTGGCGCCCACCGAAGGGACGACGAGCGACCCAGGGGAACATTTTGCAGAGATGTCGACGTCACTCGTGTGGTCGACACCGCAACGCGCGCGCCTCATTGAAGAAGAGATGCGCTTCGTTGCTGGCCGTGAGGGATTCGGTGAAATCGTGGGGTCGCTCGTGGTTGACGAAGAGAGCGAAGAGAAGCTCGCGGCGTGCGCGCTGCAGATACTCGCATCCACGGACGACTTCACCGCGTTGCACGGTGTGACGGGGCTCGCCGCTTTGTCGGTCGTGCGTCCGTGGCTCGAGGACCAGGAGTTAGTCGACCGCTACGCCTTCCAAGCATTGACTGCGGCCTACCTGTCGATTGGTGCTCCCCCCGTCTGGTCGAGCGATCGGCTCGACGAGTTTGTGGGCTCAACGTTGGCAAAGCCTCTCGAGGTTCGCGCCGTAGCCGGAAACTCTGATGATGAGCACGTAGCCAAGCTCGCCTATACCGCCATAGGGGGCTTCGAGCGGACCGGTGATCCGCTCTATCTCTCGGTCGCCGCGAGGGCCACCGCGCCTAGCCTCTCGCCGAATTCGTAGAGATACGTCATCAGGTCCTGAGTTTGCCATTGGCGGATCGACGTAGTGAACTTGTCGCCATTCAGTGAGGGCTATTTCTCGTCAACGTGCAGCTTTCACATGGACGTAGGTTCAGTTGGACTGGTGATCGCTCCAATGATGAGTTCAGCCACCACCGTCGGGTCTTCGAGGTACGGCAGATGAGCCATACCATCGAGAAGAAGGCATCTGGCCCCCGGAATTCGCTGCCCGAGTTCTTCGCTCCTCACGATGATGTGGTTCGCATCTAAGACGCCATACGCAATAGTCGTTGGCACGCCAACCTCTGTAAGGCAACTCCAGGCATCAATCGTGTGATCTGAACTCTCTGAAATTCCATTCGCAAGCGCAATCCGATTCATATCGAGCGCGAGCTCGCGCGCAGCGCCGGCGACTCGCCCCTCCGGTTCTCGAGGTCCGTCGAGCCACAACTGAATTTCCAGTCGATTCACCTCGTCCAAATCTCCACGCTGATCGGCCTGAACCATTTGCTCATCAATCTGTAACAACTCGCGATCAACTACTTCTGAGGCAGGAGATGGCGCTCCGCTCACCGCAGGAGACAGCAGAACAAGACCTGCCACTCGTCCAGACATTGAGAGTGCCGCGTCCAAGGCAAGTTTGCCGCCAGCAGAACTCCCCACCAGCCACGCCTTTTCAATCTGAAGATGATCGAGCACGCTACGGAGGTCTTGCAGGTGCGTGAATGAAGAGGTGCCCGGTGCGGATTCGCCAAAGCCACGTCGATCGTAGGAGACCACCGTGCCGTGACGAGAGACTTCGGTAGCTACCGGTTCCCAACTCCGTCGGTCGGCTACTCCAGCGTGCAGCAGCAGCACTGTTGGTCCATCACAAGACCAGGAATCGCCAACGAGATTGGTGTCGTCTCGAGGAACAAGAAATGGTGTGCTCATTCGGTGGAGTCTTCAGCATCAAGTTTCCAATAGCAAGCCGAAACCATCAGGAGATGTTGAGTTTCCGAGATAACACCCTGTGCACCGTTGGCCAAGTCGGGGGCGTGCGTTCATGGAACTTCGAAAATCTGCCCTTGGTTGAGGAGGCCAGTTGCGATCCGAACATTGCCCATGGGACGTCCGCCGTCGGACGTTTCAGGCGCAACGAATTGAGCACGGTTCGGGTTAATCGCTGCTCTCGTGGTCCCCGCGTTCGACGGGCGGCAATTGGGCAATCTCCTCGTCGCTGAAGACCCTCGAGCGAATGAGAAAGCGAACGCCCTCGGGGGCCTCGACAGAAAAACCGCCACCACGGCCCGGCACCACATCAACCGTGAGGTGGGTGTGGGACCAGTAGTCGAACTGGTCCGAACCCATATAGAAAGGTGTACCTACGACCTCGCCGAGGTAGACGTCGCGTTGGCCGATTCGGAACTCCCCACGGGGGTAACACATTGGACTCGAACCGTCACAACAACCGCCGGACTGGTGGAACAACAACGGTCCGTGCTGTTCCTCCAGACGGCGAACCAGCGCTGCGGCATCGTCGGTGATGTCGACTCGATGGAGCTCGACGGTCATCTCTAAAAGAACCCCAACCGCTTGGGGCTGTAACTCACCAGCAGGTTCTTCGTCTGCTGGTAGTGGTCGAGCATCATGAGGTGGTTCTCACGACCGATGCCCGAGCCCTTGTAGCCGCCGAAAGCCGCATGCGCTGGGTAGAGGTGATAGCAGTTGGTCCAGACGCGCCCGGCCTGCACCGCTCGCCCCACGGTGTAAGCAGTGTTCATGTCACGCGTCCAAAGTCCAGCCCCGAGGCCGTATAGCGTGTCGTTAGCGATCGCGATCGCGTCGTCCTGATCCTTGAAAGTCGTGGCCGAGAGCACCGGGCCAAAGATCTCCTCTTGGAAGATGCGCATCTTGTTCTGGCCCTTGAAGATCGTCGGCTCGACGTAGTAGCCCTCCTCGAGGCCGGCGACCTGGCGTTGCGCGCCACCGATCAGCACCTCGGCACCTTCAGCACGGCCAATGTCCAAGTAGGACAGAATCTTCTCGAGTTGGTCGTTCGATGCCTGAGCACCAACCATGGTGTCGGTGTCGAGAGGGTCGCCCACCTTGATGGCCCTCACCCGTTCGAGACAACGCTCCATAAATTCATCGTAAATCGACTCGTGGATAAGGGCACGTGACGGGCACGTGCACACCTCACCCTGATTGAGCGCAAACATGACAAGCCCTTCGATGGCCTTGTCGAGGAAGTCGTCGTCCGCTGCCATCACGTCGGGGAAGAAGATATTGGGGCTCTTACCGCCCAGCTCCAAGGTCACCGGGATGATGTTCTCCGACGCGTACTGCGCAATAAGTCGACCCGTCGTGGTCTCACCGGTGAATGCGATCTTGGCGATTCGCGGTGACGAAGCGAGCGGCTTACCGGCCTCAACGCCAAAACCGTTCACGACGTTCAGTACCCCGGCTGGCAGCAGGTCCTCGATCAACTCGATTACCTTCAGCAGCGACCACGGGGTCTGCTCGGCGGGCTTGATGACCACACAGTTGCCCGCAGCCAGAGCGGGGGCGAGCTTCCACGTCGCCATCAGTATTGGGAAGTTCCAGGGGATGATCTGGCCAACCACGCCGAGAGGTTCATGGAAGTGATATGCCACCGTGGTGTCATCAATGATCCCAATCGAACCTTCCTGAGCGCGTAGAACGCTGGCGAAGTAGCGGAAATGGTCGATGGCGAGCGGCAGGTCCGCCGCCAGCGTCTCTCGGACCGGCTTGCCATTCTCCCAACACTCGGCGATGGCGAGGGCCTCGAGGTTCGCTTCCATCCGATCCGCGATGCGAAAAAGCAGGAGCGAGCGCTCCGCCGGACTGATGCGACCCCAGGCGTCCTTCGCTGCGTGGGCGGCGTCGAGGGCGAGCTCGATATCCTTCGAATTGGAGCGGGCGATCTTGGTAAACGCGCGACCATTCACCGGCGAGATGTTCTCGAAATACTGTCCGTCCACCGGTGGTGTCCACTTACCTCCGATGTAGTTGTCGTACTGGACCTTGACCGACACGGGACTTCCCTTTGAACCGGGTGGTGCGTATTTCATGTCACTGCCTCCTTGGGCTCTCGAGCAATGGCTCATAACCGCGCTTTGCGCCGTTTGGCGAACGATAACGCTACGAAGGTTGGCTAAAGGTTGGTTCGACCTGGCCCT
>JABBNY010000097.1 GCA_019352095.1 Acidobacteriota bacterium | reverse complement strand
GTTTTCCCTTCGTCCGTCAGCCAATCATTGCAAATAGATTGAACCACTGAACCAACCCCGCAATCGCGAACTCGCTTCTTGATGTCATCATCAAGGGTGGCTAGGTCACTCCACGACGATGGTGTCGTTTATCGTCGTATCGACGACGAACGACGCTTCCTTTGCTTCGCGTGTTCGATAGTGCCGTACCGTGAACCAACCGATCGCTGCGGCGACGAAGCAGGACGCCGCGCCTACACCCAGCCCCACCCGAGCGTTGGTTTCACTGGTGATCCAGCCAATGAACGGTCCACCAATCGGTGTCGTTCCCATGAAGGCGACGGCCCACAGGGCCATCACCCGACCACGCATCTGAGGGTCGGTCTCCAATTGCAACGTCGAGTTCGTCATGGAAATGAACGAGACGTTCGAAAATCCGACGAGCGCCAATGCGAAGAGCTCTATACCGATCTTGGGTGAAAGCGCCGCAAAGGTGATAAAGATTCCAAAAAGCAGCGCGGCACCGGTCATTGCCCGGGTGCCGGTCCGGCCCTTCGACGCTGACCAGAGCCCGCCGATCACTGCACCCACACCCATTGACGCCATCATCACGCCGTAGAGCTCGGCGCTACCGTGAAAGATTCTGCCCGCGACGATCGGTAGTGTCACCTGGAATTCGTATGCCAGCATACCGACGAGCGCCATCATGATCAGTGGGTACAGCAGCTTCGGTGTCGCAGCGATGTAGCGGAAGCCCTCGCGCAACTGTCCCTTCGCTCGTTCTGTGCGCACACTCGGACTCAACGTCGTGCGGTCCATGATCATGAGCGATAACACGACCGCGATGAAGCTCAGGGCGTTGAGAGCGAAGCACCATCCTTCGCCGAATGAGGCGATGATGATGCCCGCTACGGCCGGGCCGACGACGCGCGCCACGTTGTTCATGGTCGAGTTCAGGCCGACGGCGTTTCGAAGGTCCTTTGGTCCCACCATCTCCAAGACAAAGGACTGGCGAGACGGATTCTCGAAGGCATTATTCAGCCCCAACACAAGCGCCAGGATGCAGACGTCTAGATACGTGACAACGTGAGTCAGTGCTAGCACAGCCAGAATTCCCGCTTGGACGCCCATAGCGGACTGCAAGATGATCATGAGTTTGCGCTTGTCGACGCGGTCGGCGACCACTCCACCGTAGGGGCCAAGAAGGAGGACGGGTAGCGTCTGGAGAGCCACGACCAGGCCGATAGCCGTTGCCGAGTGGGTCAGGGTGAATACCAACCACGACTGGGCCGTCATCTGCATCCACGTGCCAACTAACGAGGTCATCTGGCCGAAGAAGTACTTGCGGTAGTTGTGGTTCGAGAGTGACGAGAAGGTTCGACGTGCGGATGCTTTGGCGTTCATTCGTCGCGGTCCCGAAGCGTGGCGACGATGGTCTCGAGCACCGGCGTCGCGTCACTCAACGCCTGCTTCTCCTTTTTCGAGAGACGGCTGAGGGCGAATAACAGTGCGTCGGTACGCTCACTTCGAATCCTCTCGCGTAGTGCCACGCCCTCGGGCGTGGCGGTCACGTGGATGACGCGAGCGTCCTTGGGATCGCACGTGCGAGTCACCATTCCGCCCGCCTCAAGCTTGGCGACAATTCGTGACAGCATGGTCGAATTGAGGCCTTCTTCTCGAGCGAGGTCAGAGAGTCGTAGTGACCCGGCGCGGGCAATCGCCATCAACACTTCGCGCTGGCTGAAAGAGAGGTCCCTATCTGCGTGCGTGAGTCGAAGGCTTCGATTGAGACGTCCGAGCGCGACTCGAAGGTGCTCGGTGAGTTGACGCTCCTTCTCAGTCGTCGCTCGCGTGATATCAGACATGACCCCAATATACAGGTATTTGCTTGCCAGCAAGCAAATAACCGCGAAGTCATTGGCCGCCGCCCTGTTGCCTGCGATGGGCACAACTGAACGTGGATTCATCGCGCGGGTCGCATCGCCGATGAATTTTGTAACTTGAGATCCATTAAAGACCATCCGAGCGCGTCCGTGGTCATTCAAATTTCCTGGTCAGAGGCATTGGTCAGTCCACCCTCGTCCGAGGAAGTCCTCTCGAATCTGGGACTTAGGCTACAAAATTGGCTACACGAACTCGGTTCTGGCGTCGTCGGGGTTATGCGATTCGAGAGCGCGGACGGAACGTCGTTCGAGTTGCGAATTGATGGGTGATTCATGCTAGATCCCCGGATAAGACTTGAGCATGCGTTGTGCTTGTCGAGGTAGTGTCAGGGTCGACTTCATGAGAATGGCTGACAGGATTAATGCCACGCGCTTCGCTTACTCTGGGTGAAGAAGGGGAATTTCACTTCACACGTCGAGCGCAGGAGGCACCACGATGGCCTGGACCAAGACGACGTTCGCGCGTAACGGCGCCCCGTGCAGTAGTTGCGAGGGAATGGTGCAGAAGGGTGCCGAGGGCTGGACGGACGCATCCCAGCCCAAGGGAAAACGTGTGCGCTGTTTGGCGTGCGGGCCCGCAGAGACGGTCATACCCGCGCCACCAGCGGATCCGGTAGCGGGCTCTTCGGCGTTACGCCAAGACAAGCGCTACCGCGGCGACAACAACTTGAAGGGAGCCCAGGGGGAGTACCTAATGGGCACGTACCTGGCCGCGGGCCTCGTCTCGGGAGCCCACATCCTCACCGACCGCAAGGTGCCCGGCGACTCCGAGGCGAACATCGATCACGTCGTCGTCGCTTCCACTGGGGTGTGGATAATCGACTCGAAGAAATGGGCCGGGGAGATCAGGTACCGCAGCTCCGGGTTCCCGAGCACCGACCCGCGCAAGTATCTCACGGTGGACGGGAAGGATAGGACCTCGGATATCGCCAAGATTTACCGGCTAGTGATCCCCGTGGCCCAGGTCATCGGGAATAACAGCATTACGGTGCACCCGGTGCTGTCGTTCGTTGAGGCCACGTGGGGTATCAAGGAAGGCCTGCACTTCAAGAGGGGTAAAGGGCCCTATGAGCACGAGGGCGTCCTCATCTCTGGCGGGCACGGCTTCATCAAACTCATCAACGCGACTGGACCCCTGACACCCGATGCCGTCGAGTCCCTCTGGCGAAAGCTGGACGCGGCAATGCCTCCTCGTTAGCGGGGGCCACCCGGTCAACTCGGTTCTGATTTTGATTCCCGTTTCATCTTGGGAGTTCAGTTAAAGCCTGTCCAAACTTGTTCTCTCCAGCATGAACAACAACTTTCTGCAATCAATCCTGGGTTCTTGGGAGCGTTTCCAGATCGTCCAGGGACGTCCGTCAGCGTCCAGATTTGCTGGCCGGACGAAGTGCCATGTCCACCAACGTCCACCGATGTCCCCTCACGTGTTACCTCGTGGCTAGACAGGTGGCTAGACCAAGGCTCGTTCCAAGGTGAAGTCATCATTCAATTTCGCGACACCGACGGTGAGAGGTTTGAACTGCGGCCGGGGGAGGAGTAGAAAGTCTCAGAGTATTCACTCCGCCTTTTCCGACACGATTCAAGTCATCACTTCCAACGATCTTCCAAAAGATCCAAGCCTTGAAGTGCCAAAGTGAGCCGGGTTCGAGTGTCTTGATTTTCAAGATCTCGCCGGAGGATCAATTCGATTTTGGCGAGGCGAGCGTAAAGTGTTCGTCGTTGAACTCCGAGGCTTCGCCCGGCTTCTGATTTCCTGCCGGCATTGCTTAGATATGCCCGCAGTGTCGGAAGCAACTTTGCCCGCACCCGTGCGTCGTAATCGAGCAATGCCTGTAGTTCGTGCTCGACGAATTTCGCTAGTTCGGGTCCTTGTGCGAGCGATGCGAGAAGTTGGTATGTGCCAAGATCTAGAAAATTGTGTACCCGTCGTTCCGTGCCACCGTGGCGGGCGAAGGTTAGGGCGGTTGTTGCTTCTTCGATACCCTTGTGGAGAGCGTCCGCGACTACTTCTTGACTTGTACCCGCCAAAATGGTGACGGGAGGATTCCGACGAGCAAGGCGTTCGGCGGCAGAATCTATAATTTGCTCTGAAAGTTCGACGAGTGATCGTGGCTTTGCACTAGCGAGGACTGCGATGATTCGGTCGCCACTCAGCGTCACAAGGGCCGCACACTCAAGTAGGTGAGCTGAAGTGCGAAGTTCGTCAGCGACATTGAGTCGAATGTGGAGTCGATTCTCTTCGGTGAGATTACTATCGTTGAACTTTCCCGATGCTCTCATCGCTTCAAGGGCAACGGCAATTACTGGACCATCGCCGAGATCCGAACCGAGACTTCGGGCGCGACGAAGAAACTCCGCTCCAGATCCGCTTCGACCGACGATGACCTCACCGACTAATGCGGCACGGGCTCGATCCGCCATGTGCGCAGCGTCCTTTTCCGAAAGCAGAGATAGTGCGATAGCAGCTCCAGCTCGGTCAACGAGTAGCTCCGAGTTCGCTTCGAATCGACTGTTGGTCGCTATTACGTGCAACCTGCCCCACGGGTTATGGCGAAGCCAAACTTCAACCCACATGCACATGGGGCTCCTGCCACTGTGATGAACAGATCCACTCCTGCTCTCCTGGTGGTGGTTTCGCGAGTGCATCTGCCAATCGGAGAGTAGTTCTCCGATGCCGGACGCTGGTCCAGCAATCTCAATCACTTGGTGAGCTTCGTCTTCCAAGATGACGTGATTGTCGAAAATTTCAGCCAGCCGAGTCACGATCTGAGCAGCCTCTGCTCCATTGAGTATGAGTTCGGTCAATTCGCGACTAACGCGCTCGGCCCGATCAAGCATCTCATATTGGTGGCTAATGATTTCTCGGTGGACCGTCTCGGTTATTTCCACAAATCGAGTTTCTCGGTCCAGGACAATTATGGGCAGACCGACCTTGTCGGCGGCGCGGACCATCGCGGAAGGAACGGTCTTAAAATTTCGTCCGAGTTCGATGACCATTCCTGACACGCCGGCTTCGACGAGTTCGGTGACGTATCGGCGCTGCATGTCGACGCTGCTTGTAATTCCCATGCCGGTCGTGAGGAGTAACTCTCCGCCCTGGAGCAAGTGGGCAATATCGGGCAGTTCGGTGACGTGGACCCAACGCACCTCGCGGTCAAGGTGACTGCTGCCTGAAACAACTCGAGCACCACCACGTTGCAGTACGTCCAATTCCAGGATTTCGCCCAGTGTCAAGCCCATAGGTGCACAATATGTGGTTTTATTGGCGAAGTAAATGCACACATTGAGCATTGTTAGTTGACGGTCTACTCAGTACCATCTGCCTAACTTGATGGACCGAGTGGGCAAAGGGGTGGGGGCGTGGCTGAGATTTTGACTGACGAGACTTCATTTGCGCCGCGGGCAGCCAACTCATTGAAGTGTCGAACACTATCCGGTTGTCCAGTTCTGTGGAATATCTCGCCGGTTCAATTGGGTTCGACCAGTGCGACTCATTTGAAGAATTACTACCGCATGGTTGGATCAGCTTCTACGCGACCCTCAGGGTCATGTTCGCCACTTGTCGAGAATCTCGCATCGTTAGAAAAGTCGTCCTGCAGAACAGCGATGATGGGTTCACTGGTGGCCCCGTGATAGTGGTCAACTCTCGAACGACTCCAAAGCGATGCCTGATCTTCGCTCCCGACCGCAACAACGATTCTCTTTTCGCACTCCGTATGTCGGAGTCGACTTTGAAGAGCGTAACGAGGCACTCTGACCGGTGGCTTGAGACGAGAGACCGGGTAGTTAACGGACAGGGGCTAAACAGGTAGCCACCAATTGACAAGGGGGGGAATGAAGGATGGATAACGACAGGGAGAATGAGAACTCTGGGGTACCGCCTCGGTTGCTCGGCGTTGAGCAGCCTCCGCAAGGTTTAAGTGGCCAACAAGAAGCGGAATTCGAGGCGGCAGTAGAGAAGATTGAGTTGTCTATGCAGGGTCATGGTGGTGAGACTGCATACAAGCAGGAACTCTCTCGATCGATCTCAGTGCTCGGAAACATCTTCATCACGCTGTCGGGCGTGACACCTGCGGCGTCAGTCTTTATCATCGCTCCGGTGGCGCTGGCTGCAGCAGGGAGTGGCACATTCTTTGCGTTCATTTTTGCCGCAATCGTCGGGGTGCTAATGGCTTTCTGCTGGGCGGAGTTGTCGGCGGCCTATCCGATTGCTGGTGGTGACTATGCGCTGGTCTGGCATTCGTTTAAGGGGAAGACCTCCCCTCTCGCAGGTCCGATGAGCTTCATCACGTTTTCGCTGTACGCGGACTTCATTGCATTCATCCCTGCTGTAATTGCTCTCGGAGCTGGGACCTACTTCGGGGTCGTCGCCAACGTTGATCCTCGCTACGTAGGAGCGATCATCATGATCCTCGCTGCTGGCGTCGCCATGTTGAAGGTCCGATTCGGCGCCATCGTGACTGGTGCTTTCTTGACGCTGGAGCTGATTGCCTTGCTGGTGTTGACGGTGCTCGGTTTGACGCACGCTCACCATTGGTCAGCGTTGATTCATCCCGTGGTCGGAGTCTCTGGTGGCCTGCTTGCACCGGTGGCGTTCTCTGGGGTCTTGGCTCTTACATCGGTCGCAGTCTTTTCGTACAACGGTTATGCCAACTCGGTCAATTTTGCCGAAGAGACGACTGGGCCTAGCCGGAATGTCGCCAAAGCAATCTTGTGGTCGCTGGTCATCACCGTGGTCGCAGAGTTGGTTCCGATAACAGCGACCATTTTGGGTGCACCATCTCTAGCGACGATGACGAGGTCAGCGGTGCCTCTCCAGTACTTCATCGAGGCCACGTCCAATCACATCGTGTACGACGTCGTCAGCATTTGCATCGTGCTCGCGATCTTCAATGCGGTCATCGCGATTGTTCTTTCCTATGCACGCATCTTGTATAGCGCGGCCCGAGACCGTGCCTTCCCTCGGCCGATCAATCAGTGGATGGCCGCGATCCACCCGCGCTTCCAGTCTCCCTGGGTCGCGACAATGTTCATCGGTGTGCTGGGAGCGGTCTTGTGCCTTACGGTGTCCCTCAATACCCTCGTGAACCTCACGGGAGCAAGCCTCGTCGCCGACTACGCATTTATCGCGATTGCAGCACTCGTAGGTCGGCCAACCGGTGCAACGTCCAAAAGTTCGTACAAGATGCCACTGTGGCCACTGCCCCCCGTATTGGCGTTGGCGAGTCTCGCGTATGTGTTCACGAAGCAGACAAGCCTTCTGCTCAGGGTCACGCTGATCACCATGGCGGTTGGACTTGTCTACTGGGCTTTCGTGATTCTTCCGCAGCGCGGCAAAGCCTGGAATCTGCGTGATGCCGCGTTTGACGAAGGGGATCATGCATCGGAGGTGACAAAGTGACATTGAGCGAAGAGAATCTGGATCCGCATCTACGTACTCCAAGTGGCAAGCCACGCGCACGATCCTTGGGATTCCGTTTTCAAGGGACTCCCGGGCCATGGAACGCAATTACGGACGTCCCCGGCGTCGAGGTAGGTTACGTCACACTGATTGAGGGAACAGATGTCCGCACCGGCGTGACCGCGATTCACCCTCGCGGCAAGACCAACCCCGGCGATCCGGTGGCCGCCGGCTTCCACTCTCAGAACGGTAACGGAGAGATGACGGGGGTTGCTTGGATCGAGGAGTCGGGGACCTTCTCGAGCCCCATTGCCATTACCAACACACATGCCGTTGGCGTAGCTCACGCCGGTATTGTTGGATGGACCGTGCGACACCACCCGGCACTCGCTAGAGCGTGGTTGCTTCCGGTTGCGGCGGAAACGTGGGATGGCTACCTCAACGACATCAACGGGCATCACGTTACGGAGGAATCGGTCATCGAGGCCCTCGAGGTCGCCGGTGACGGTCCCGTGGAGGAAGGGTCGGTCGGCGGCGGGACCGGCATGAACTGCTATCAGTTCAAGGGGGGTTCGGGCAGCGCATCGCGGACCATTGAGTACGCGGACGAGGTCTACACCGTGGGTGTGTTCCTGCAGTCCAATTTCGGAGCCCGCAAGGAGTTAGTCCTAAACGGCATCACCTGCGGTGAGGCCCTGGCGGACGACAATCCCATCGATCAGTTCTTCGCAGCGCCGCCTGGGGCGGGTTCTGTGATTGTGATTGTCGCCACGGATGCGCCGCTCATTCCACATCAATGCAAAGCGTTGGCACGACGAGTTACGGTGGGACTGGCGAGATCAGGCACGAGTGGTTCACATTTCTCGGGCGATCTCTTCCTGGCGTTCTCGACGGCGAACCAAGGCGCGTTCACGCCGGCTCTTGAAACGTTCTTTCCAGGACGTGAGCACCTCGATCAACTGAACTTCATTCCGTGGGGACACATGGATCCGTTCTACGAAGCTGTGGTGGAGGGTGTGGAGGAGGCGGTTCTTAACTCACTCGTAGCCAATGAGGAGATGGTCGGTCGAAGTGGGCATCGGAGCCCTGGCCTTCCTCGTGAGAAGGTCGCGAAGTTGCTCCTGGAGGCAAATGGATCATGATCACAACCAGTGTTGACGGTCGAAAGGTTTCTTCCAAGATTGTTGCCATGACGCTAGGTGTTCCCGCTGAGGTGAAGGACGGCGAGCGCAGGGTGGCTTTGGACCCTCACGCCGTAGCCTTGCTCACCGCCGTGGGCTTAAAGGTACTGGTGCAGTGCAGCGCCGGTGAGGCCGCCGGTTTCTCCGATGCCGAGTATTTGTCGGCCGGTGCCAATCTGGTCTCAAACGTGGACGAGGTCTGGGGTGTTGATCTAGTGGTCAAAGTGAAAGAACCTTTGCCCAGTGAATATGGACAGTTTCGCCGAGGGCTCAAACTCTTTGGCTACTCACACCTTGCCGCTGCACCCGACTTGGCGATTGCGCTTCAGGATGCCGGTGTCGAAGCTCACGCCTTCGAGACGGTTCGAGAGGGTCAGGGCTTACCGCTTCTCGCTCCCATGAGCGACATAGCCGGACGTTCGTCTGCGATCATGGGGGACTTCTACCTGGCGCAAGGTTCTGGCACCCTCCTCGGTGGCAGTGCACGCGTGCCCCCGGCTCGCGTTGCCGTAATCGGAATGGGTGTCGCTGGAACGATGGCCGCTCTTGAGAGAAACGGAAATGGCCCCGTGCATGTGCTGTCCGCCGAAGACATCCTCTCGACCAGTTTCGAAGCCGGAACTGTACTCTCTACCGGCGCCACAAGCTGGCCTTCCACCGACAGTCAGTTGTTCGGCAGCGCCTTCCTGCGGCAGTGTCCCGATGTCCAGTGGGTCCCCGATAAGAAGACCATGCTGCTTTACAGTGAGGCTTCCGATTCTCCGGGTCGAGAGCAGATTCGATCGCTTCGCACGAAGCTAAATCAGCTTCGTGAACAAAGCGGTGTCAAAGTTATCGAAATCACAAGCGCTCTTTCCGGGGAAGGAAAGAGCTTTATAGCCGCGAACCTGGCGCACGCGCTTGCATTGCATCAGGAACGGAATGTGCTTCTAATCGACTGCGACATCAGGCGGGGCTCGCTCGCTGGCATGCTTGGTACACGAACGGCACCTGGACTGGCAGAGTATCTGCTGGGCGAAGAGTCGTTGGAAAGTGTGACTCAGCATGGATC
>JABBNY010000096.1 GCA_019352095.1 Acidobacteriota bacterium | reverse complement strand
AGCTAATCGATGAGCATTGGCGAGACTAGATGTACGCTTCCCTGGATTTCGCGACTCGTCATCTGAACCGTTTGAGGACCCGGCAGGCATTCGGAGATTCTAACGTTCAGGTGAGTAGATCGACTGGCCTAACTCAATCAAACATGAACCGGGATGATGTAGGGCGCCGCACTGGGAAATAGTTCTCCGTAATGACATTGCTCGACTTCGCATCGGCAGTAAGACGCTAGCTATACTTTGCTTGAATCATGCGGACCGCCCGACACATGATGACTGGCTGGTTGACGTCATCGGAGTCTGATGTAATCGGTCTTCCGTTGATCGGAAACTGGAGTTCAACGAGGCGTTCGACTTCCTGTGGCGAGCGGCGGCGAGTCGAGTCCCGACGAGTGTTGTACGAGCCAGTGAGCTGAAACGGCATCCACCAAAAACGACGTTCATCGCGTCAATCTCAAGATGCAGTTACGACACAACAACTTGAGGAGAAACACGATGAACGTCCCCACCACTATCGACGTCGGCGCCGGGCATAGCAAGTACTGATATGGCCGATAGCGGCTAGGACTCTGGGGAGTTTCTACGTCGATCGTGCTGGGCCAACGTAGATCCGCACGCGGTCAACGTGGTGCTGGGTGGTGCGAGGCCACTTGCCCGACCTCCCTAATTTCAGGCAGAAGCAGCGATCGCCAGCGGCCTAGGCACTCCTGTGACTCGGTTCGCGTGGTGGCATCAGCCGATTCACAAAACCGTTCCCCTCGAATCCACACCTTGAAACCTCGTATCCTCGCTTCGACATTTGCCGGCGCGGCGATGGCATTATTGGTACGAAACTGCGGCACTGATTTGCCGAGCCGTAGTATCGAAGTTTTCACCGACTAGGGCTGTAGCCAGAGCCGCATAGTCGCCGATGAGTTCCTCGAGTTGGGCTGGAACGACTGTGCAACTAGCCAGTGAGGTTGCGAGCGCCTCGCGGCGCAATATCCGATCCACATTTGGACGAAGCAGTTCCTCTTGGCGAGAGAAAATGCCACCAATGGCGATCACCTCGGGATTGAGTAGGTCCACCATGAGCGCCAAGGTTGCTCCGAGTCGTTCACCGACATCGGCCCATAATTCACGGGCAAGCGGGTCGCCGGCGAGTGCCGCGATGGCCACGCTATGTGCGGTGAAGTTCGTTCGAGACTCACCATCGGGGGAGAGGAGCGTGGTCCGACCTGCGGCGAGGGCTTCACGTACGCGCGAAGCTGCCCATAGGGCGATTCCCCCTCCGCTACAGAATCCCTCGAAGGAGCCGTACTTGCCGAAACCCCAAGGTCCGTTGCTAGCTAGTCTCCAGTGCCCGACTTCTCCGGCGGATCCATTGATGCCGCGGTGGAGCCGACCGCTGACGATAAGCCCGGCGCCCATGCCCGTTCCCATGGTGAGGAAGACACAGGTCCGAGTTCCGCGGGCGGCCCCCCACACCCATTCGGCTAACGCGCTGGCGCTGGCGTCATTCATCAGGCGCACCGGGACGTTGAAGCGGGAAGTCAGGGGAGTGACGATGTCGAACGCGACCCACCCTGGGAGATTGGGGGGCGAGAGAACGAGGCCACGCATCTCGTCGAGTGGGCCGCCACAAACAATACCGATGCGGGTGAGTGTGGTGTCGGGTGCCTGCCGGAGCATCTCCGCGAGGTAGTTCGACAACTCTGCCACCATGACATCGCTGTCGTCGTGGGTGGGTACTTCATGCCTGGCTAGCCATTGCACTGCGTCATTGTCGCAACTGGCCAGCGAAACTGAGCACTTAGTGCCACCAATCGCCACGCAAGCGAAAGAACGCCTCATCCGTAGAAGGCGGCTTCCACAGCTAGACAAACTGCGTGATATGCCAACTGGTGATTCTGCTGAACGTGAGGAGTGTCAGCGCCAGGAAGGGCGACGACTACGTCTGCGACCTCCGCAATCGTACTGCGCTTTGGACCAGTGAAGGCTACGACGAGCATTCCTCGGGCCTTGGCCGTCCGTGCGGCGTAGAGGACATTGCGCGAACTCCCCGACGTCGACAGGACCCACAGCACGTCTCCGGGTCGACCATAAGCCATGACCTGCTGAGCGAAGATCAGGTCGCCACCTTGGTCGTTGACTATGGCCGTCATTAGGGCGGATTGACTCACGAGCGGCCAGACGGGAAGGCCGCGGGCCAACCTCGTGGCGAGATAGCCATCGTCGCCCGCCGCGGCGAGGCTTTCAATTTCCTCTTCACTCAGAGGGCGGGAGAGGGCGCAGGGCTTTGCGAGTTCACCGGCTATGTGTTCGGCATCGGAGGCACTGCCGCCATTGCCGCACACTAGGACTTGGTGGCCGTCACGGAGCGTTGTGTGTAGACACTCGTAGACAGTTTCGATGGCCGTGCGAGCGATGGTGAGTGGTGGATTCTCGGTGAAAAAGTCACGCCACAGCGTCGCGACGAGGTTGTCGCGGGAAGTCATCATTGGCGATGATGGTACTGCAGATTGTGGGGATACGTCTGCCCCCTTTGGGGAAATTCTCACTGTTCGTAGGACATGCCAATGAGAATGGGCGTAGGAAGGAAATTGAACAATGAGTTGAAGGTCTCAACTTTCAGTGTTAAGGTGCCCCAGAATGTGGGAGTCAAATTCCAGTAATTAGGGTGGCGGTCAGACAGGCGCGTCACTGAACTTGAGGGGGAAATATGTTCAAGTCGAAGTTGCGTCGAGTGGGTTTATCCATCACGGTGGTGGGGCTCGCCGGCTTAGGGATGGCACCTCTGGCTAGCGCCTCCTCGGCGGGGTCGGTCAATAATCCGGGTCAGGCCAACAAGATCTCAAATTCCTATGTCGCCATGGCCCAGGAAGACGTGGCGCTACACAAGATGTTGCCGCCATCAATCTTGAAGAAGGGCTTCATCCTCGTTGGTGCGCAAATGATGAACGCACCCGACGACTTCTTCTCGGGCACCGCAAACACTCCCGTCGGTTTCGAGGTCAACCTGGCTCACGCGATCGGCAGGGAGTTGGGTGTCGGCATCAAGTATCTGCAGTTGCCAGTCTGGAGTTCCATCGTCCCCGCAGTGCAGGACGGCCGTGTCGACATGTCCATGACGGCAATGAACGATCTCGTAGCCCGCGAAAAGCTCATCAACTTCGTCGACTACCTGGTTGACGGCATTGGCATCCTCGTGAAAGGTGGCAATCCTCAGAAGATCACCGGTCCGTCGAGTCTGTGCGGGAAGAACGTTACTGACTCGGCCGGGACCACTCAGGAGCTCTACCTGCAGTCATTAAATGCTACCGGCGGGCCGTGCGCCTCGAACCCGATCCATGAGGTCATCGCTTCGAGCACCGCTCAGGAGTTGGCAAACTTGGCCTCCGGTCGCGCAGATGCGGTCTTGAATGACAACATCACTGACGCTTACGATACACAGACGATGCACGGCGCCGTGGCTTCAGTCAACTACCCGCCGATTCACAGCGGACCCTACGGCATCGGTGTGGGTAAGTCTGACGTGAAGCTCCTCAGAGCGGTGGACGGTGCATTGAAGAACTTGATGAAGGGTGGATCTCACAGCATTTACAAGGAGATCTTGACCGCCTGGAACGTGGCTCCGGTTTCCATCCCTGCGCCGCTCATCAACGGATGTGTGAAGCCGATCTATCAGAAGTTCTGTTAGTTCACGGGCCCGTTCCGTCGCTTGTCGAGGAGAAGGTAAAGCAATCGTGGACGAGCTGACGGAATTGGAAAAATTCAGTGGCGAGATGCCCATCGTTCCCCTGCGCAAGTGGGGACGATGGGCATCCGCCATCATTGTCGTTGCTGCATTCGTCGCTTTCATCGTGAGCCTACGCCACGCGCAAATTGCGTGGGGGGACGTACCGAAGTTCTTCACCTACCACACGATGATCCAAGGCCTCTATCAGACCATCCTTCTGACAATTGCCTGCATGGCGACGGGCATCATCCTTGGCGTGGTCATCGCCATTATGCGGCGTTCAACTAACCCCGTGATGTCATGGTTGGCCTGGCTCTACATCTATATCTTTCGAGGCCTCCCCGCTCTGTTGCAGCTCTACATTTGGTTCAATCTGGCACTGGCCTTCAAGACAATCGGTATCCCGGGACTGGTCAGTATCTCGACGAACACCGTGATTACGCCTTTTGTGGCTGGAGTGCTCGGTCTTGGGCTAAACGAAAGCGCGTACTACGCCGAGATTGTGCGCGCGGGATTCAATAGCGTGGACCACGGACAGGTGGAAGCGGCGGCCTCCATCGGGATGCGGCCGTCACAAACAATGCGCCGCGTCATTCTGCCCCAGGCGATGAGGGTGATCATCCCGCCTACGGGAAATGACTTCATCAACATGATCAAGGGGACGTCGCTGGCGTCGGTTATCGGTGTCCATGAACTGTTATTGTCCGCCTCCAATATCTACGCGGCCAACTTCAGAATCATGGAGGCGCTGATGTCCGCCGCGTTGTGGTACATGGTGATTGTTTCCCTCGCTAGCATCGGTCAGTACTGGATTGAGAAGAAGTACGCTTCAGACCGGTCGAATCCGGCGACCATGAAGAAAGTGATGGGTCGATCGCTTAATCCAAATGGATTCTTTCGCCGAATGATTGGACGCAATGAGGCGATCGTATGAGCGGCACCGATATTCCACTCGTCCGTGCCATTAACGTCCACAAGAGTTTTGGGCGTCTGGAAGTACTAAAGGGCATCAATCTCGACGTGAAATCGGGGCAGGTCGTCTGTTTGCTCGGGCCCTCAGGTGGCGGCAAGAGCACCTTTCTTCGCTGTCTCAACCACTTGGAAAAGATCGATCGCGGCACCATATTTGTCGACGGCAAGCCCGTCGGGTATCGGATGAACCAGGGCAAGTTCTATGAGATCAGGGAGCGAGAGGTGGCGTTACAGCGCGCGCAGATCGGGATGGTCTTCCAGCGGTTCAATCTCTTCTCTAACCGCACGGCCCTCGAGAATGTCATTGAAGGCCCCATTCAAGTCTTGAAGATCGATCCGAAGGGAGCTCGCGAGACAGCAGTCAGGCTACTGGAGCGTGTGGGGATGATGGACTGGGCGGATCGATACCCGGCCCAACTGTCTGGGGGACAGCAGCAGCGCGTTGCTATCGCCCGCTCGTTAGCGATGAATCCCAAACTGATGCTGTTCGATGAGCCGACCAGTGCTCTTGACCCCGAACTTGTAGGCGACGTGCTCAGCGTCATGCGTAGTCTTGCGGCGGACGGGATGACCATGATTGTCGTCACTCACGAGATCGGATTCGCCCGCGAGGTCGCGGATCAGGCCGTATTCATGTTTGACGGAGTGATTGCGGAGGAGGGCCGCCCCGCCGACGTGTTCTCGAACCCCAGACACGAGCGAACTCAGCAATTCCTCTCCAAGGTGCTCTGAATCGTGGGGCCGATATCACTCGAAGAATACCGGAGGCACTTCTCGGTCGCTCCGGGCTATCTCGACTTCGCTCGTTATGGTCCACCTTCCGACGCGGTCACCGCGTCAAGCGCTTCTTCGCTGTCGATGGTGTCGCGCGGTTTCGCCGAGATTGACGCACTCAAGGATCACGAGGTGGCCTGTCTCTCGATAGTCGCACGAATGACCGGCCGTCCCAGTGGCGAGTCCGTTACGTTCGCGTCGTCGACGAGCGCGGCAATTACCCTCGTAGCGATGGCTCTGGCTGGGGGAGCACAGGCCGAGGTGTTGGTGTCACCGCGAGAGTTCCCCGCGAACGTCTATCCGTGGGTCCGCGCGCAGAGCTTCGGCGGACCCCGCGTGGTCTGGCTTGATACTCCTGAGGGCAAGGTGACCCCCGATGTTGTAGCGCGTTCTCTGACCTCGTCGACCGTGGCACTCGTGGTCAGTGGTGTGGATTTCTCCACTGGCTATCGAGCGGACCTCGGCGGTCTTCGTGACGTACTCGGGAATCGACTTCTTCTCGTCGACGCTATTCAGGGCTTTGGGGTATGCGACGTCGATTGGTCGGTAGCGGACGCTGTTATGGCCGGCGGGCAGAAGTGGCTGCGTGCCAGTTGGGGTACCGGGTTCATCTCACTGTCGTCCAAGGGTGAGGCCCGCTTGGGGGAAGGTTTGGCAGGGTGGACGAGTGTGAAGAACCCCACGCGCTACGATCGCGAAGTTCACGACACGCTCACGTCGGCCCAACGATTCTCATTGACTAACTGCGACCTGATCGCGGCCTCACGACTTCACGCGGCACTCAATCTCCTTGACGACGCCACGGTGCCAGTGATAGAGGACGCGGTCCTATCCATCGTGCGGTCACTGCGCGAAGTCATCTTTCGACACGGGGGCGAGGTGATCGTCGAGTTGAGCGACGACGAACTCTCAGGAATCGTTTCGTTCCGACTTCCCAAATTCTCGCCGACGCAAATTCATGAGCATCTCCTTGGCGCGGGACTGCTGGTCACGAAACACGACACATACGTACGCGCCTCGCCTCACGCCACCACCACTCTCGATGTAGTCGATCAATTTGACGCAGCACTCACGAACTTGGAGAGACGACGACCTCTTCGTCCAGCGACGGGGACGTGAGCGTGACATCTCGGCCACAACAGAGGACGATGTCGAAAGCGAAGGGCGGATCGGCGGCGAACGCCGTGGAATTGCGCCGCACTTCCACTGCATCCCCTCTCGAAAGCCTTCGAGAGATCGTTCCCCTGTTGGCACAAGTTATTGGCCCCAATTGTGAGGTGGTGCTCCACGATTTTTCGCGACTCCCGAAATCGATCGTCGCCATTGGTGGCAATCTCACTCATCGCAAGGTTGGTGACACCATCAATCCTTTCGCCCTTGAGCGGATCCGCGAGGGAGCCGATCATGACATGATCAATTACCAAGTGGAACTCGGCGACGGTCGGATTCTTCGTTCATCGACGATCTTCGTCAGGACCTCCGACGGAGTGGCGGAGGGATGCCTCTGCGTCAACCTTGACGTCAGCGACCTAATGAAGATGCGTTCGGTCATTGATGCGCTCATGGTGTCCGCGGGAGACGCCGTCGACGCGGCGCGTGACACTTCGATGGTGCCAACTGTTCATGAAACCTTCCCTAACACAGTGGAGGAAGTGATGGCGGAGATGGTTTCCCAAGCGATCGCTAACGTCGGCGTGGAGCCGGGACTGATGCATAAGCGCCACAAGATGGAAGTCGTGCAATTCCTCGAAGCGCATGGCTTATTCCTGGTTCGAGACGCCGTGGATTTCGTTGCCCAGGAACTCAGGGTAACGCGCTACACGATTTACAACTACCTCAATGAGATCAAGTCCAAGGCATCTCCTAGCGGTTCCGCGAATTCCAAAACGACCTCACGTGACCAGGGCTCCCAGATCAAGTCCGTTGATCGAGAGGTACGTAGTCCGGAGCCAAATCTGAAAGGGAGGAAATGAAATGGATCAATCGAATAGCCGAGTGTCGAGTACCGGGTTACCGTATTCTCCCGCCGTTCGTGTGCAGGGGGGCGACTCTCTCCTCTTTGTCTCGGGTCAATTGCCGGTGAATCCCAAGACTGGGGAGATCGATTCAATTGATGTGGCGGAGCAGACGAAGTTAGCGATGAACAACGCCCTGCAGATCGTGCGGGAGAACGGCTCGTCGGTTGCCGACGTGGTTAGGGTCGGTATCTTCACCACTCGCCTCAGTGAGGTCTCCGTGATCAATTCAAGCTATCTGAGTATATTGGGCGATCACCGGCCCGCCAGAAGTCTTGTGGAGGTTAGTGCCCTCCCTCGTAAGGCGCTCATTGAGATCGAGATGGTGGCACGGGTGCAGTAACTCAAGTTCCGTCGCGTTTGCGCAGATCTGTCCGGTCATGTTCATCTTGCGATGCCGTGAGGATCGGTCAACCTTCAATTGCGGTTTCACATCTCGATTCTTGTCTTGCTCGACAAGCGCGTTGAGGGGAGGCGAACTAGTCTCGCGCGTCTCCCTAAGTTGTTTGACGTCGCACATGAGCAGGATCTGCCAGGCAGTATTGGTCCAGGTGAAGGATCACGTCTGGCCGAGTGGTGTGGCTCTGATGGAGCACTCCTCGATGCGCAACCATCTTGTCACTTGATCTTGGCGAGGGCAACGGGCGCCGTCATCTGAAGGTCATTCTTCAGTAGATCCATGGATTCCTGGCTCAGGTAGCGATGTTCTGACACGCTCCACTCGTCGTGTTGTTCGACGCCAAACACTTTGAGCGCGTCGGACAAGCAATTCCGGTCAGTTGACTTTGGGGGCCAACGCTGGGGCTCACGACCGCAGACGCAGAAGTTGGCCCTACGTGCTCGACCAGCGAGGGAGCGGGAGGTGTCAGACTGTGCTCAAGCCCGACCGCCCAGCAATTCATCGCGCTCACGCACGAAACCGCATCGAGGAATGCGCCACCCGGATTGGCCGCGGGCACCAGGTGCCAACGTCCCTGCGCGAGACGTTCGACCAATGGCGCGGCCCTGTCTGTACCCGCGTTGGTGATGCCCACGGCGACACAGCTGTTGATTGTCGGGCAACTCACGCTCGTCAGTGCAGTGGCGTCGCCTCCAGCAGGTGGGACAGGGGCCCCGACCTCTCGCCAAGCACCCCGGTCGATTCTTCGATGAGGGGAAACTGCTGGTGGTGGATGAACTCGCCCACGGCGACACAAAAACGCGGGCTAGCGCGACTGACGGACTGAAGAAAACCTTGGGACACCGCGGGTGCGGGCGCAGGAACCCAGGCGCTGCCCGTGAAGCGTTCAATGATGCTGTGACCGGGCTTCGCCGATCCGGGCAAACCCGCCCATCCAACCGCGTAACACGTCGCCCCTGCGCAGGCGACGTCCGTGAGGGTTCGCGGTCCTGAGCCAGAAATGGGGATTGTAGGGAATGCCGGGCCCACTGGTGCCCCTGGTCCACCGCACAATACGCCGCCCGCGATAATCGGCGGAAAAGTCCGCGTCACTGCACCTGATGCGTTTCTGACGACAACTCGAAGGTCATACGCAGTCCCCGGTGTGAGGCTGCTGAGCACGATCGTCACGTTGGAATTCTCCGGCGAGGCGGCCACCCTGACGGGTCGGCTAGTCGCACCGTATGCCGCTGTGGTCCCGAAATTGACGACGACCGTCGTTACTTCATCACTGGTGAATAGGCTCACCGTGAGTTTGATGGTGGCGGACGAACTGGGAAGCACCCTCAACGCACTCACCAGTGGCGGGCCACTGGCGGCGGCCGGTTCGGCGGCTAGAGGAATCCCCACACTCGCCAAGACGATTACCAAACCCACGAGTCATCTTCGCATCACGTCCCCCTGTGATACGGACGTTGTTCGACGTCGAACTCGTGCAGGGTGCGATACACCGTCGAGTCCGAGGAGACTGATCCGAACATTTCCTCCTGGGCTCGCAGGTGCTCAATGTCCGCACAGCACTCGCCACCCCCGGCGAGCACGAGGGCCATCTGCACCAAGACCTTGCCGCGATCATGCAAAGGGAGTCGTTCACCGCGTGGCGAAATACGTGAGGAGAGCGACGAACCCAGCCCCAACTGGTCCGCCAACGCGCCCAGGGCGTGTAGTCCGACGTGGGCCGCGACAC
>JABBNY010000095.1:5478-9704 GCA_019352095.1 Acidobacteriota bacterium | reverse complement strand
GCGATTGATGGCGTTGCGCGCCTCGGGGCGATTAATGGTGAGTAGTTCAATGTGTCCGCGTCGTTCGCGCAGCAGCTCGTCGGCCATGGGGTCTCCTTCAACTCGCCCCGAAGGGCTCGAACGAGACGCTAGTTGAGTTGGCGCGGTGCGGGGCGTGCGAAACTTGGCCCATGACGCCGCGACCGCTCTTGTTCGCCACCCTCGACGGATACGCCCTCGAAGGTGGATACGACCGGGCGTACGAACCCGCCACGTGCTACAGCGCGACGATCGCTCTCGGTCGCCACGCCGGACCGGGCGACGCACTGTCGTTGTGGCGCGACTACGAGCGCGTCCTCGACCTCGCGAAGCAGATCGGGCTCGATGGCGTGCGCCTCAGCGCCGAATGGGCGCGCATTGAACCCAGAGCGGGCGTGCTCGACGAGCAGGCCCTCGAGCGCTACGCGCAGGTCGTTCGGTACGCCAACGACATCGGCCTCGGGGTGACGCTCGCGCTGGTCGACGCGTGCTGGCCGTCGTGGCTTGGTCTCGAGGCGTGGCTCTTGCCGTGGGTGGTGCCGCACGTGCTCGCACACGCGCGGCGCATGGCGGCCTACTTCGCCAGCGACATCGCGGGCATGGTCGTCTTCGCCGACCCCGATCGCCTCGTCGAGGGGGGATATCTGAACGCGACGATGCCGCCGTGGCGAAGTGGACAACGCGTCGACGCCACGTTGGCGCGGGCCCAGATCGACGCCATCGTCACCCAGCTCACGAACGACGCGCTCGTCGGGCAGCGCTTAGTGCGCTCGTCACGCAGCGTGGAGGTGGCGAGTAGCGAGCTGTTGGACGTTGCGCACCTGGGCAACTGTGACCAGCTCTTCGTGCGCTCGTTGGTGCGTGGTGTTGGACCAACGGCCGCCCGTGCGGGTCTGCTCTCCAAGCACGAGGGGCACTGGCGCGTCAGCGCGGCGCCCGAGATGCTCGAGGTACTGCGTGAACGCGGGCGCTAACTAGCTCTCTTGACGGCGCTCTCGTCGTTTTCGAAGCAGGTGCACGCTCAGCCACGCACCGATCATCAGCACGAGCATCGCAATGCCGAACCAACTGGCGTACTTCTCCACCTTGGTGAGCGCGTTGCCGGCGAAGTACCCGAGCAACGTGAAGCTGACGCCCCACACGACCGCGCCAAGGGCGTTGGCGAACAAGAACCGCCGGTAGTGCATCTTGGAGATGCCCGCGAGCCCGGGCATCACCGCGCGAAGAAATGCGGTGAAGCGACCGACGAAGACGTAGGTTGGACCGCGCCGACGCAACCCCTCGAGGGCGCGCTCGAGTTCGACCCTTCGACGCTGTAACACCGTGAGCAGCATGAGCCGTTCGCCGTAGCGGTGGCCTATGGCGTAGCCGACCGAGTCTCCGATGATGGCGGCGAACACGACGAGCAGGCAGAGCGCCACGATGTTCACGTGTCCCTTGGACGCGACGACGCCCGCGATGATGACCGACGTCTCACCGGGCAGGATGAAGCCGATGAAGAGCGCCGCCTCGCCAAAGACGAGGATGGCGACGAGCGAATAGACGAGGCCCGTCGGCAGACTCTGGATGCGGTCCAAGATGAACGAGACGATCGAGGCGGTGAGCACTCAACCATTGTTATGGATAGAAGTGCTCGCAGCGGCACTCGGGGGCCGTCGGCACCAGATTCTTATGGTGATTACATCTGCCTGTGGCAACATGGATGGATGTCGACCAGCCCTTCGCCGGAGACAACATCGTCCAAAGAGCGCAGACTTCCCTTTAACGCCCCCGTTCGTGCGGGGGCGTTGTCGGAATGGGCGTTGGTACCGCTGCGCCTTTTTCTCGGCGTCACCTTCCTCTTTGCCGGATTGCAGAAACTCGCCAATCCAGGCTTCTTCAACGAGAAATCACCGTCGTCGATCCAGGCGCAATTGACCGGCGCGGCAAGGGTGAGTCCGCTGCACGCCTTGTTGTCACACCTGTTGTCCTACGCGGTCCCCATCGGGATCACGATCGCGATCGCCGAAGTGGCGATCGGACTCGGCACGCTGCTCGGACTGTGGTCACGGATCGCTGCGGTGGGTGGCGCACTCGTGTCGCTGAGCCTGTTCTTCACGGTGAGTTTTCATTCTTCGCCCTATTACACGGGCTCGGATATCGTCTTTCTCTTCGCGTGGATCCCTCTCATCATCTCAGGGGCCGGTACGAGACTCTCAATGGATGCGCGTATGGCCGCTCAGGCCGCCAAGTCCCTGGGCGCGCCGTCACCGGAACTGGTGGCGATCCCGTTCGCCCAGGTACAGGCGTTGTGTGGTCACTTCAACGAGTCACAGTGCGCCGCACGCAACAATGAGCCGTGTGATCAAGCAGTATGCCCGGTACTCGTCGGGAGCGGTGACGAGGGCGCCTCGAGCGAGCGCGCTGAGGCGGTACATCGGCGCACGGTCATCGTTCGAAGTGCCACTACCGCGGTGGTCGGGGTGAGTGCCGCCTTGTTCGCCGCCGGTACCGCGGAAATCGGCAAATTGATCGCGGGCACCCCCACAGCCTCGGGCGTCAACGAGCTCGGCGCCACGTCGGTCACCACCAGCCCTGGTCAGGCGACCTCGGGCAGTTCCTCATCGAGTCTCGGTACGCTCCTCGGCGCGGCCAAGGACGTGGCCATTGGCCGCCCGGCGGTGTTCACGATACCGTCCTCGGGCGACCCCGGCATCGTCATTGAACTGGTCAAGGGCCAGTACGTGGGCTTTGACACGGTGTGTCCACACATGGGTTGCACGGTCCAATTCTCGCCGTCGAACAACATGCTGGTCTGTCCGTGCCATCATTCCGAGTTCTACGCCAATAACGGTGACGTCATCCAGGGTCCCGCCCCGCACGGTCTCACCAAGCTCGACATCGTCGAAGGGTCCGACGGTAACCTCTACCTGAGATGAGTGAAGACCCGCGCCGCATACTCGTCATCGAGGACGATCTTGAACTGGCCCGGGCGGTGGCGGACCTGCTTCGCGACGAAGGATTTCTCGTCGAACAGCGTCACGACGGTGAGAGCGGGTTTGTGAGCGCTCGTGACGGCGCCTTCGATCTCATCTTGCTCGACATCATGTTGCCCAAGCGCAACGGCTTCAGCGTGTGTCTGGACCTGCGTAACGCCGGGGTGCACACGCCGTTGTTGATGCTCACGGCCAAAGACGGCGAACTCGACGAGGTCGAAGGTCTCGAGGTGGGTGCTGACGACTATTTGCGAAAGCCCTTCGAGCGTTCCATCTTGATGGCGCGCATCCAGGCGCTGCTTCGTCGTCACGACCGCGAAGGCCCCCAGCGACTCGTCGTGGGGGCGGTGTCGCTCGACCCACTTCGACGAAAGGTCACGAGTCACAACCACGACGCCATGTTGACCCCACGAGAATTCGCGCTGCTCGAGTTCCTCATGAACCACGCGGGTACCTCCATTGCCAAGAGTGAGATCCTGAGCGCGGTGTGGGGCGCCGACTTCGACGGCGATCCCAACATCGTCGAGGTCTACATCGGGTACCTGCGCCGAAAGATTGATCTCGCGGGTCAGCCTTCCATCATTCGCACCGTGCGTGGGGTCGGCTACACAGTGTCCGCGGGCTGATGACGTCGCGTCATCTGTCGATCCGCGCCCGACTCACCTTCTTCTTCGTCATCTCGATCGCGGTGGTGCTGGTCTTCACGGGTATCGCGCTGGTGAGCCTCGTGCACCGCTCGCTCGTGACCAGTGCCTCGAACCAGGTTCAAAACGCACTGACCTCGACCCAAGAGCGTTTCGCCAGTGGCACGATGCCCACCTCGCACGTGGTGGCGCTGGCCGTGAGTGGCGACGTCGTCGTGCAGGTGACCAACGTCGCGGGAAACCGCGTGTGGGCGGCGAGCACGCCGATCGTGAAGGCCCCGGTGTTGGCGCATTCGCTGCGCGACCCGAACTCGAACAATGGTCTCGCGCTCGAGATGATCAACAACGCACACACCTCGGCGCTGCTGCCCGAGTTGAGCCTGGGCCAGGTAGCGACCATCACGACACCGCGCGGCCCCGGGCTCGTCTTCGGTTTCGTGTACAACGGACCGATCAATCACCGCGTGTCGATCCTGCTCGCGAGCGTGGCGGTGTCGTTTCCCTTGCTGCTGGTGGTCTCGGGCGCACTCATCTGGTTCGGGTGGGGCGACGTGGCGTGGCGTTGCTATGAGTTCTTTCTGATGCTGGT
>JABBNY010000095.1:0-5468 GCA_019352095.1 Acidobacteriota bacterium | reverse complement strand
GTCTCGGGCGCACTCATCTGGTTCGGTCTCGGCCTCGCGCTCGCACCGGTCGAAGCGATCCGGCGTCGCGTGGACGCGATCGCGGCGCGCGACCTCTCTGAACGTGTACCGGTGACGGGTGGCGACGACGAGATCGCCCGCATGGCCCGCACCGTCAACGCCATGCTCGACCGGCTGGAGGCCTCGTCGAAGTTCCAACAGGAGTTCGTCTCGAACGTCAGCCACGAACTGAGAAGCCCGCTCACCACGTTGCTGGCGACCGCGGACCGCGCGGCCAACGACCAACAAAACGCCAACTGGTCCGAGGTGACCGAGACGATCCTTCGTGAGGGCCGCCGCCTCGATGTCCTGATCGACGACCTCTTCTGGCTGGCGCGCAATGACGAACGTCAGATCGACGTCACGCGCGTCGACGTGGACTTCGACGACATCCTCTTCGAAGAAGCGGCGCGAATTCGCTCGGTGAAGGGGCTCAACGTCGACACCAGCGCCGTGCAGCCAACGAGGGTGAAGGCCGACCCCGCGATGATCAAGCGCATGATTCGAAACGTCGTCGACAACGCCTCGCGCTACGCGAAGAGCGAACTACGTTTCGATTCGCACTACGACGAGGACGAGGTCGTGGTGTGGGTGAGCGACGATGGACCGGGGCTCGACGTGGCGACGAGTGCGAAGCTCTTCGAGCGCTTCGTTCGCGCCGATCCCGCGCGCAACCGGTACTCGGGCGGTACGGGTCTCGGACTCAGCATCGTCGCCGAGATCGTGGCTCGACATGGTGGCCGCGCGCAGTTCCTACCGGTGAATCTGGGCACGAGGATCGAGCTGCGCGTTCGTCGCGACGGACGCGCGAACTGAGCGCGTGACGAGGGCGGGTGGTGGCCTAGAGTCGAGAAGATGAACGTCTCTGAACTCTCTGAACGAACCGCCGATCCGATTCAACTCGTTGGCATGAGCTTTTATTTCGCGCCGTCAACCGCCGAGCGTGCGAAGGCGCTCGGCCTCAACGTCTTTCAGTTCTACGGGCTCGGCCGCGGAGGGGTGCTCGGTGACGCGGACTACGACACCGTGTTCGACGCCTTCACCTTCTTCTCGCATCCGGCCATGGGGATGTTGTGGAGCGCGTCGCGCGAGCTCGCAGATCCGCAGCCGAGCGCCCAGGCGTACCTCGAGGCGGCCTACGCCTACGCCGACGACACGTTCGGGGCCATCGAGCTTGGGGTACTCGACGCGTTCGCGCACGCCGCGCGCAAGGTCGTGGCCGCCGTTCCCGTCGGACATCACGCGTTGTTCGACGGGTACGCGAAGTTCGCGGTACCTACGAATCCGGTGCACGCGGCCTACCTCGGCGCGATCTTGCTGCGCGAGCTGCGTGGCGGAGTGCACATCGACGCGGTGCACGAAGTGGAGATCACCCCCGAAGAGGCGGCGTATCTGCACGACCCTTCGATCTTCAAGTTGCACGGCTACAGCGATGAGGACGTGCCCGAGGTCACTCCCGAACTCGAAGCGAAGAAGGTGCGCGCTGAAGAGCTGACCACCTCGGGCGTGGCCGCGTACTTAGAAGTACTTAGTGAGAGCGAGCGCGAGGCGCTCCTGGCGGGCGCGCTCGCGATGCAAGAAGCGACCAAGAGCCCGGTGCCGGTATCGAGTTAGGTGTCATGAACGGCCCGTCGCATCTTCGACTTCAGCGCTCGGGGTTGTTGACACTGTTGATTGCCTCGGCGTTGATCGAGGCGGCCTGGACGGTGTATCTGGGATGGCAACTTCCGCGCCACTACGTGGCCGACGACTGGCGATTGGCGTGGGTGGGTATAGACGCGGCTCAGGTGTTGATGCTGCTCTGCGCCGCGTGGGCGGCGTGGCGACGACGGGCGATATTGATCGTCTTCACGGTGGCGTCGGGCACACTTCTCCTCGTCGATGCGTGGTTCGACGTCATGACCGCGCGTGGTGGCGACTTCGACCAGAGTCTGGCGTTCTTGTTCCTCGAAATTCCGTGGGCGCTCGTGATGTTCTGGGTGAGCTATCGGGTTATGTACCAGTTCGCGAATGTGCACTTCAACGGTGTGGCGGTTCGAAAGATCATGATCCCGCACCACACTGGGGTGATTGAGATCTTCGAGACGTTCGAGACGACCGAGTCCGCAGAGCCTGACGCCTAGTCGTACTCGACGCCCTCGAGCGCCAAGAGGTAGCGCTTGACCTCGTCACCCCCGCCGTAACCACCGAGACCGGTGGCCGCGACGACTCGATGACAGGGGATGACGACCGGCCACGGGTTGGCGTGGTTGGCGTTGCCGACCGCGCGGGCCGCGAGTGGTCGACCGACCATGATCGCCATGTCGGCGTAGGTGCGCACCTCACCGAAGGGAATGGCGCCAAGAGCGTTCCAGACGTCACGTTGGAACGCCGTCGCGGGTGCGTCACCCAGGTCGACCTTGAACGTTTGGCGCGAACCGGCAAAGAACTCTTCGAGCTGGCGTGCCGCGTCGGCGACCGGGAGTGGGGCGCTACCACGAGACGGTGACCTCTTCTCGTGGGGCAGGTATATCCGCGTGACGCCGCTCTCGGTGCCCTCCACACCCCACGCACCAACGGGGGATTTCACGTTGATTCGAAAAAGATTCATTTAAATGTTTTAGTCCGAGTACGGTCGCCGGTGTGGAGACAATCATCGTACGAAGTGGGGACGTCGAGCTTTCGGTGCTGGTGGGTGGAGCCGGTGCGACAATTGTTTTGTTGCACGGCTGGCCCGACACTTCAGCCCTCTGGGATGAAGTGGCTGCCGATCTGGTCGGACGAGGCTTTCGCGTCGCGGTGCCCGACCTACGCGGGTGCGGGCGCAGTTCTAAACCCACTTCGACTGAGCGGTACGCCATGCACGAGCTCGTGGGCGACGTCGCGGCGATCATCGACGCGCTCGAGGTGAAGCGCGTGACGCTGGTCGGTCACGACTGGGGAGCGAATCTGGCGTGGGTGACAGCTGCCTACCTGCCCGAGCGCGTCGAGCGCCTGGTGGCACTTTCTGTCGGTCACCCAACGGCATTTCGCTCGGCTGGCCTCGAACAACAACTGAAGAGCTGGTACACACTGTTGTTCTTTCACGAAGGTGTCGGCGAGGCGTTTCTTCGAAAGAACGACTACGAGGCCATGCGTCAGTGGCTCGGTCATCCGCGCGTCGAGCAGGTCATCGAGGAGTTGGAGCGCGACGGTCAGATGACCACGCACCTGCTCTGGTATCGCGCGAACATCCCACCCCAGGCCTTCGTCGCGCCACCGCCGATCCTGCCCGCCATTAAGGCGCCGACCCTCGGGGTGTGGTCGAGTGGTGACCACGCACTGAGCGAAGCCCAGATGCGTGACTCTGGCGCGTACTGCGCGAACGGCTTTCGCTTCGTGCGCCTCGAAGGATACGGGCACTGGTTGCCGCTTGAAGCGCCTCGTGAAATATCTAACGAAGTTGTGACTTTTGTAACTACTTCCTAGCGCGCAGCGCGAATAAAACAAGAGTGCGGGCTGCTAGAAACAAGGGTATGAAAATTGCGCTCTATAAAGAGTCGCGAGCAGGGGAGACACGTGTCGCGCTCACGCCAGACGCCGTGAAGACCCTTGCGAGCGATGGCTGGGACGTGGTGGTGCAGCGCGGTGCTGGTATTCGTGCACACTTCACCGATGAGGCGTACGTCGCTGCGGGAGCGTCGATTGTCGACGTGGCCGCGGGCGACGTCAACCTTCGCGTCAACCCCCCAACGCTCGACGAAGCGGCCCAGTTACCCGAAGGCTCGACGCACCTCTCGTTCCTCTCGCCACTGCTGGCCCAGGACATCGTGAAGGCGTTGAACGACCGTCGCATCACGGTGTTGTCCTTTGATCTGCTGCCACGAATCTCGAGGGCGCAGTACATGGACGCACTCTCGTCCCAGGCCACGGTCTCGGGGTATCGAGCAGCGCTGGCGAGTGCCTCGCACTTCGACCGCTTCTTTCCACTGCTAACGACCGCGGCGGGCACCATCCGACCAGCGAAAGTGCTGATCATGGGCGTTGGCGTGGCGGGCCTTCAGGCCATCGCCACCGCCAAGCGCCTCGGCGCCAAGGTCCGTGCTTACGACGTTCGCTCGGCCGCGAAAGAAGAGGCCGAGTCTGCGGGTGCGACCTTCGTGAAGCTCGGCGTCACCGCTGACGCCGCCGGTGGGTACGCGCGCGAGTTGACCGACGAGGAGCGCGCCCAACAGCAGGCCGCACTGGTCAGCGAAGTCGCCAACGCCGACATCGTGATCACGACCGCGGCCGTGCCGGGACGCAAGGCACCGATCCTGCTCACGACCTCCATGGTTGAAGCAATGGGTGAGGGCTCGATCGTGATCGACATGGCCGCCGACGGTGGCGGCAACTGTGAGCTCACGAAGGCGGGCGAGGTGATTGACCACCACGGCGTGCAGGTCGTCGGACTGACGAACCCGCCCGCGGAGATGGGTGCCCACGCGAGTTTCATGTACGCGAACAACGTCCTCAAGCTCCTCGCGCTCTTTGGCGCGAAGGGTCAACTGGCTCCTGACTGGAACGACGAGGTCGTCATCGGCGTCACCGTTGCACGAAATGGCGCCATCAACCACGCACCGACCGCCGAGGCGCTCGGTGTCGCCCACGTGGCGATCACCCCAGAAGTGAAGGAGAACGCCTGATGGGTAATGTTTTGTTGCAGTACGCCACCGTGCTCGTGTTGAGCATCTTCGTGGGCATTGAGATCATTGCGAAGGTGCCGAGCATCTTGCACACGCCACTCATGAGTGGCTCCAACGCCATCCACGGCGTCATCCTCGTCGGATCGATGCTCGTGCTCGGATCGGCGAACACCAATCTCGAAGAGGTCTTGGGCTTTCTCGCGGTGATTCTCGCCACCCTCAACGTGGTGGGTGGATTCGTCGTGACCGACCGGATGCTCGAGATGTTCAAGGCCAAGGCCCCCAAGACCCCCGCGAAGAAGACTGACGAGGTTGCTCAATGAGTCGCGAAACACTGATCGAACTTCTCTACCTGTTCTCGGCGACCACGTTCGTGCTCGCCCTAAAGGGCCTCGGTAGTCCCAAGCGCGCGCGCATGGGAAATGGCGTCGCGGCGCTCGGCATGCTCGTCGCGGTTGTGGCGACGTTCTTCAAGTACGTCGACGGTCACGCGCTGCACCACGTGGGCCTCATTCTGCTCGCGATGGCCATTGGTGTCATCGTCGCTGTTCCGACGGCCCGCTTCGTGAAGATGACCGCCATGCCTCAGTTGGTGGCGATCTTCAACGGCGTCGGTGGCGGTGCGGCAGCACTCGTATCGATTACCGAGTTCGTGCACATCAAGGCCACGCACCCGGCCACCTACGTCACCCTTGAAGTGCTGCTCGGTGTCTTGATCGGTACCGTGTCGTTCTCGGGTTCGGCCATTGCCTTCGCGAAGCTCCAAGAACTCATGACCGGCCGCCC
>JABBNY010000094.1 GCA_019352095.1 Acidobacteriota bacterium | reverse complement strand
CGCGTACTGGCTTGAGACGACAGTGGCTCGCTCGATGCGCATGCGAAAGGAACTCGGCACTGACAGTCCTGAGTTGTCCTCAGCCGCAACCGCGCGTTTGTTTCGTGCCAACGTGGCGTCGATGACCTACTTCTGGGGCTTCATTGCACTCAGCGGCGCACTGTTCCTGGCACTGTTCTACATCTTGTAGTTATCGAGGCCACGGGGCACTTGTAGTTGCGGGTATTTGTACTTTAGGGTTGAGGATGGAGGTGATGATGCAAGCAGTCGATATTTACATTGGTTCGCAGGTGCTGACGATGGTCCTCCTGCTGGGCGTTCTATTTGGTGTTCTGTTGTGGGGCTTTTTCCAGCGTCACCCGTCAGAGTGACGACTCATTCATCCCAGGGGCGCTCGTTGGAGGGTGTACGTCGATTGAGGGGCGCCCTGGGGATCTTGGGAGTTGCCTTTTGGATACTTCTCGTTGTTCCGCCATTGTCAGGTTGGGCGCACCGATATGAATTTGTACAGGCATTGCAGTTTTCACTCTTTGCCATCGTTATCCCAGTCCTATTTGTAGCTAGCGCTCCTTGGCGACGATTGGGTCTGGCGTCACGAGATTATCTCGAAGTCGATCCCGACGGGAAAGTGTTGTCATCCGTTGATCTTCGAATAGTGGACCGGGTGGCCATTTCGAGTCGTCGAGTGACTAGCCATGTAGGTGCGATAAGTCTGCTCGTTGGATTTATCTTGGTGGCAATATTTTGGCGATTAGCTCCAGTGGTTGACTATACGAATCGGCACGGTTGGATGTTGGTTCCCGAGTCGCTGAGCCTCGTGGTCGTAGGAGGCTTGCTGTGGCTTGACCTCATCGAGTCGCCTCCAATGAGCCCAGCCGTTTCTCGTCCGTTTCGCATTGCGATGAGCGCGATTGCCATGTGGTCGGTCTGGATTGTCGCGTACCTGAATGCGATGTCGCACGACTCGTGGTACAGCTCATTTCATCATGCCGTGGGTGGCGGTCTCTCACTGTGGGCGGACCAACAGTTGACTGCAGGATTCATGTGGACGTTGTCTGCGATGGCCTTCCTTCCAGTCGTCTTTTGGAACTTGATCCACTGGCTACAGACGGAAGAGGACCCGACTGACGAATTGGTTCGGTTGCTACGTCAAGAGCGTGCCTTGGGATCGACGGGGGGCTCCACACCGTTGAGTTAAAGGCGTCGCGACGCCTTTAACTCAACGGTGTGGTCAGCAGAGACGCGCTTACGTGCCCGAGAGTTGCGGGAGCACCGGCATGATTGGCTGCTTCAGCTTGAGGCCGAGAGTCCTCTCAGCCTGTGCCACATAGTTGAGTGCGAGAGTGCGGTCCGTTGTAAGGAGTGCTTCCTCTTTTGCGAGATTCTGTAGCTTTTTCGAATCTCCGGGGTGGCTGAAGAGGTACTGGATATCCTCGATTGCGGCAAGCGCGTCTGACGTGCTCCACAGCACCACGACGCTCAGCATGTGATCGATGTTCTTGCCAGCCTTGGTATCGAGAACCTGGATGTTGTTCGTCAGGTCGTAGATCGAACCACTAGTGAATGAACAGGCGGTCTGGTCACCCACAAGCAGGCTGGGTACTTGTGCGAGGTTGGAAGTTGAAAGGCGACCGCTGACCTTCTGTTCATAGAAGCTGAAGGCTTCCTTCACCGCGAAGACGCAAGGCCCAATGTCGGTGTTGATCTGTTTCATGGATGCGTTCTGTGCGGTCGCATCTTCGACTTTGGTGATTGGGTGGGGAAGGTCCACTATCACTGAGACGGCCACCACGACGATTACTGCCACCGTGATCAGGAACCATGGTCTTCGATAGAGGACTGCCTTTTGAGACAAGAGCGACGAAGCCGGCATGGAACCAGGGTCGTACGAGGGTGAATCGATCGGTGTCTTACCTTCAATCATTTGACAAGACTACTGGCCGTGTTGGCGATTCCCTGCGCGAAGCGGGTTATGTTCCATGCGCTCAAGGAGAAGATGCCCTTGGTACTTTCGTTGGCGTAGGGAGTAGCGAGCGCTGTGAGTTGCCCCTTGGTGTCGATGAAGTACATCACGTCATTGTGCGCGACTTGATGCGCCACTGCACCGACTCGTACGCTTAGGCCGTAATTGGACCAAACGCTGTTCAGGCGGTTCAGTTTGGCTGTCAGGAAGTAGATGTGGGGTAGACCCAACAAGCCCGGAATCACGAGCGCTGGTGGCCGAGCGTTGACCGCCAAATCCTTGGGATCGCTGTTGACAATTACGAAGATGACCTTCGAAGATTTCGTGCCGAGTCGTAGTTGAGCTTGCTTGATCTCTGCGCCAAGTACTGGACAGATGTCATTGCAGGTTGAATTCTCGAAGGTCAGAACTACCACGTCGCCTCTGGCATTACGTAAAGCCCAATGCTTGTCATTCTGACTGATGAGGGTGAACGTGGGCGCGCTTGCGTGCGCGATGTACTTGAGACCCATCAGTGCGGGCAGTGAGGCACTGATCTCTGGTCCTGTTGGACTCTTTGGAGTCGCCGGGAGTTTAAAGACGGTCGTCGGCGTTGTCGCAACACCGATGCCACCAAAATAGTGTTCGACAAGAGCGCCACCTAGGCCCAGCACCACAAAGACGACAGCCATCCAGATTATGAATTTGGCCGGGACCGGTGCGCGTCCCGCACGAAACGCCGCCGCGCGGTCGACGGGTTGGTGTTTGGTGAAGGCCGCGGCGCGATCCGCTTCAGACAGTCGAGGTTCCGGGGGGAGTGCCCCATCGTGGTTGGTCGTCATTTATCCACATGCTCCCTTGGTTGGATGCAACTCTATCGGTCACGCCAAGGTGTAGGTCCGTCCCAATTCCTTATGCCAACTGACTGCAAATGTCGGGGAATCGTGACGAAATCTTGCCACGAATGTGTCCGGTCTCGCGGTATTGTAAGCCGATGGCTGACGTCGAAGAGACACATTCTGACTCGATGAGCGAAAACTCTCAGCGGCTCGAGGGCACGGCTGCCTTGAGGGCGCACGGCATGCTGATGGTGGGGCTGGTCTTTTGCGGAGTGGCGTTTTGGTTCGAACTCAAGCGAGCATTGGGCGGAAATGGCCTTAGTTGGGCCTACGTCTTCGAGTGGCCCCTCCTTGGAGGGTTCGCAGTGTATATGTGGTGGAATATCCTCCACCCCGACCGAGAGAAGACTCGTAAACGCAGCGCAGAGAAGCCATCGATCGCCCCACAGTTCAACTCGATGCTCGCCGCATGGGAGGAGCGACAGCGCGACCTTGCCGCCGCCCAAGAAGCCCACGATCAAACTCTCAGGATTGGTGATGACCCGCCGAGTTGACAGTAGGCTCGCACCTGAGAAACGGGGGAGGGTGACGAACGGTGAGTTCAATCGGTTTCGTCCAGATGTCGTTCTACTCCCCGCGCAGCAGCCCCGTCTCAGAGGTATCAGATGAAATATTTCTTTGAGCACTGGTCATTCGATCCGGCCCTCATAGGGGTGATCGTCACCGTCCTTTGCCACGAATTGGGACTTCGACGTCTGCAAGTGCGTTCACGCGCGTCGCGGGTGCGCGAACGCCGCCGACGGTCATGGCTTTTCTATGCAGGACTGTTCGTCCTGCTGCTTGCGATCGAGTCACCCATTGACTACTGGTCGTCAAGTTACTTCTCCGTGCACATGGTCGAGCACCTGTTGATCAGCATTGCTGCGCCCGCCCTAGTCGTGGCGGGTGCACCATGGATACCCTTGCAGTTTGCGTTGCCGGTGCGCACGCGTCGCTCGCTAGGTCGATTCTTCTATTTGAGTTCCAAGGCGAGCGGTTTTCGCATGCTCGGTCGGATAGTGAGGAACCCGTGGGTTGCACTGTTGTCGTTCAACGCTGCGATGGTGTTCTGGCACATCCCATCATGGTTTGATCTGTCTGAACGCAACAGTTTTGTACACATCTTTTTGATGCACGGCAGTTTCTTCGTCACCGGTCTGCTTTTCTGGCTTCAAATAATCCGCTCGTTCCCGATGAAGCCGCAAAAGAATGCGGTCTGGCAAGTGGGCGCCATCCTCGGCACCAACGTTGTGATGACATTTCTCGCCATGGCGATGAGTATCTTCACCAACGTCAGCTGGTATTCGGTCTACCAGCACGTCCCTGGGGTGAGTTTTCCTCCGTTCGCCGATCAGCAGATCGGCGCCGCCATCTTGTGGGTCTGCGGAGATTTTTGGGCGGCCCCGGTGCTGGGCATCATCATTCGCCGCGCGATCAACGCAGAAGGTTCGCTCAGCGGGGTCATTGATCGCATTACCCATCGCAACGAGGTGCAGGTGATCAGCGCCAGGTCTCGCGAGGGTGCGACCGCGTCGGTGTTCGACCAGGGATAGCGCGGCGTCGGGTCGCCGCCACACGCGGCTGCTAGTGTGGCCCGAAGAAGTCGTGAAGCGGGTCCCGTGAGGCTCGTACGGCGGGAGGATGAAGTGATCGAGATTGGACGACATGACGCACCTCGGCACGGTTCATTCGTACCGCGTGCCCAATTATTGAGTGCTGACGACATAGCTCGCGCCCTTCGTCGTATCGCTCATGAGATCCTCGAGCGCAACAACCACGGCGAAACGCTGGTCATCATCGGACTTCAGACGGGCGGCATCGCTTTTGCAAAGCAATTGGCGGATGAACTCGATCGGATAGGTGAGAAGTCCGTGGCGATGGGTTCACTCGACGTTGCGTTCTACCGTGACGATTTGAACCTGAACCCTCTGCGTGACGCCTCCACGACGTCGATCCCCGTGGACCTGGACGGACAAACGGTGATCATGGTCGATGACGTGCTCTTCACGGGGCGCACCATTCGCGCGGCGCTCAACGCCCTGGCGGAGTGGGGTCGGCCCACTTCGATCCAACTCGTGGTGATGGTGGACCGAGGACATCGAGAATTGCCAATTCGTCCGGACTTCGTGGGCAAGAACCTGCCGACCTCACAACACGAGGCGATCCTCGCGAATCTCGACGGTGTCTGGATCGGAAGCGAGGGCAGGTCGTGATTGATTCCATACGTGGTCAAAGCCTGTTGACGCTCGAGGGTCTGAGCGCTCGAGCCCTCGTCGAGATCCTCGATACTGCTGAGTCCTTCGTTGAAGTGCAGAGTCGCTCGGTGAAGAAGGTTCCCGCCCTGAAGGGACACGTGGTCGCCTCGCTCTTCTTCGAAGAATCGACACGTACTCGATTGAGTTTTGAGACAGCCGCGAAGCGACTCAGCGCAGACGTTCTTTCGCTCGCCGTTGCGTCGAGCAGCGTGAAAAAAGGGGAGTCGCTGCGCGACACCATCTCGACGATCGATGCACTCGGCATCGACGCGGTGGTGATGCGTCACAGTTCGAGCGGCGCGGCGCTGCAGGTGAGCCGTTATGTTCCCCACGTTCGAGTGATCAACGCTGGCGATGGACAGCACCAGCATCCGACCCAGGGACTACTCGACGCGTTCACGGTTCGTCAGATCCTGGGCGAACGACACGGTACGAGCGGTCAGGAATCGGGGTCTGAACTCTTCAAGGGACTTCACGTCTTGATAGTGGGTGACGTGCGACACAGTCGAGTCGCTCGAAGCGACATCCAGGCGTATACGGCGCTGGGTGCGCAGGTTCAGATAGCGGCTCCCGGTACCTTGTTGCCGCCGGATATGACCGGATGGCCCGTCACGCTCGCGGAGGATTTCAGTGAAGCCCTCGAGTGGGCGGACGTTGTGGCCCTCCTTCGACTGCAACGCGAACGGGGGTCTGGCTCGTTCGTGCCGAGCCTCGCGGAGTTCACGTCAAGCTTCGGTCTCACCATTGAACGAGCACGGCGACTTCGCCCGGAGACCATCATCATGCACCCTGGTCCGATGAATCGCGGCGTCGAGATCGATTCGAGAGTTGCCGACCTTCCCGCTGCGGTTATCGCGCGACAGGTGTCGAACGGCGTACCGGTGAGAATGGCGGCTCTCTATTTGAGTGTGGCGGGACTGAAGAGGGACGGGGCGTTGTGAGTTCACTGGTACTACGAAATGGCTTCATCGTTGGAGCGTCGTCAAGCGAGGTGGGCGATGTCCTCATCGTCGATGGCACGATCGCGGCGACGGGTGACGTTGGCTCGGTGCCTTCGCACACGGTTGAGATCGACGCCGGCGGTTGTTGGGTGGGCCCCGGATTCGTTGATCTACATACGCACCTTCGCGAGCCTGGACGAGAAGAGGCCGAGACCATAGAGAGCGGCGCTCGCGCGGGCGCGATGGGGGGCTTCACCGCGTTGGTGGCGATGCCCAACACCGAACCGGCACTCGACAGCGTTGCACTCGTCGCGTACGTCCTCGAGCGAGGTGCGCGCACACCGCTCGACATAGCGGTCGCCGGCGCGATCACCGTTGGCCGTGCGGGTGAGAAGCTCGCACCCATTGCCGAGATGGCGGCGCTCGGCGTGCGACTGTTCACTGATGATGGCATTGGGGTGCAAGACCCTTCTCTGATGCGACGGGCCCTCACCTACGCAGCCCCCCTCGGGGTTCGATTGGCGCAACATTGCGAAGACGAGTCGCTCGCGGCGGGCGGCACCATGAACGAAGGGCCGGTGAGCAGTCGTCTCGGCCTGAGTGGACGACCCGCGATCGCTGAGGAGCTCATGGTGATGCGCGATATTGAATTGGTCCGACTGACGGGAGGATCACTGCACTTGTTGCACTTGTCCACGGCGCGTTCGGTCACGCTGGCGATCGAGGCGCGGCGCGAAGGGCTTGACGTCACCTTCGAGATTGCGCCGCACCACTTCACCCTGGACGAGAGCGCCTGTGAAGGCTTCGACCCGATCTTCAAGGTGCATCCACCGCTTCGTAGTGCATCAGATGCACTGGCGCTGCGAGAAGCGCTGCGGGCGGGACTCGTCGATGCGGTCGCGACCGACCACGCCCCGCACGCACCCGAACTCAAGGACCTCCCGTTCGACGAGGCGCCCGCAGGAATGCTCGGCCTCGAGCACGTGGCATCGCTCACCTACGAAGCGTTGGGTGGCGGCGCGGACGTGGCTTCACAGTTGTTCGATGTGCTCAGTCGAGGACCCGCGCGCGTGGCACAACTACGAAAGAGCGACACCCGCCAAAGCCTCTCGGCTCATGGGGGCGCACTCGTCACGGGGGAGGACGCCAACGTCGTCGTGTTCGACCCCCACGCGCGCTGGCGGGTCGTCGCAGATTCTTTACAAAGTCGAGCGAGGAACACACCCTATGAGGGACGAGAACTGCTGGGCCAGGTCCGCTGCACCGTGGCGAAGGGACGATTGATCGTGAACGAGGGGTTACTCGTATGAGAAGAAGGCCGGCAGTACTCGTCTTAAATGACGGCACCCAATTTGAAGGTTACGCCGCAGGGTTCCTTCCAGACGAGGGCATCACAATGGGTGAGTTCGTCTTCAACACCGCGCTCAGTGGCTATCAAGAGGTCATCACCGATCCGAGCTATGCGGGTCAAGTAATCGCCTTCACCTACCCCCACATCGGAAATTACGGTGTCACGCCACTCGACGACGAGGCGAGTCATCCTTGGTGTCGAGGGATTGTGACGCGCGAATTGAGCGAGGTGTCATCAAATTGGCGTTCCGCCGGCTCCCTTGAGGATTTCTTGATCGCTCGCCGTATCCCCGCGATCACCGGAATTGATACGCGTCGCTTCACCCGTCACCTGCGTGCTCATGGGGCACTGCCGGGGGCGTTCGGCCACGCGCCTCCCAACGCAGTCAGTGAAGCTGCCCGGATCGCGAAGGGCACCGACGGTACCGATTTGGTGGCCACGGTCTCTACGAAAGAGATAGTCACCTATGGCGAGGGTGAATTGCACGTGGTGGCATTTGACTACGGCATCAAGACAACAATGGTCGCTCAGCTCGCCGACAGATTTCGCGTGACGGTGGTGCCCTCGAGTACTTCAGCGCTCGACGTCGCGGCGCTCGCACCCGACGGCGTCTTTCTCTCGAACGGTCCGGGTGATCCAGCGGCGTTGTCGGAGAACGTCGCGGTGATCGGCGACCTTGTCGGTTCGTTGCCCATCTTTGGCATTTGTCTCGGGCATCAATTGCTCGCGACCGCACTGGGCGCAACGACCTTCAAGTTGCCGTTTGGTCATCACGGCAGCAACCACCCCGTGCACGACCTTGCGACCGGCCGTATTGAGATAACCGCGCAGAATCACAACTATGCCGTCACTCCCGACACCCTCTCGCGAGGCACGGTGAGTCATATCAACTTGAACGATGGCGTGATCGAGGGAATCGCCGCTCGCGACGAGCGGTGCTTCTCGGTGCAGTATCACCCCGAGGCGGGCCCCGGTCCCCACGATGCGCGGTATCTGTTTGATCGATTCGAGGGACTCCTTCGAACGGGAATCTTGGAGAGTAAATAATGCCGCGGCGCAACGATATCCAGTCGATCATGGTCATTGGATCAGGCCCCATCGTGATCGGCCAGGCGTGCGAATTCGATTACTCGGGTACTCAAGCGTGTCAGGTGCTGCGCGAAGAGGGGTATCGGGTGATCCTCGTCAACTCAAATCCTGCGACGATCATGACCGACCCGGCAACCGCAGACGTCACGTACGTCGAGCCACTGGACCCGGATGTACTCACTGACATCATCGAGCGCGAACGACCCGATGCGTTGCTGCCCACGCTCGGGGGCCAAACCGCATTGAACCTGACTATGGAGCTCGTGCGACGCGGCGTTCCGGAGCGCTTCGGCGTTGAGGTGATCGGCGCGCGACCTGACGCGATCTCGACCGCGGAGGACCGTGAGTTGTTCAAGGCGGCAATGGGTGACATCGGACTGGCGGTGCCCGAGTCGGGTTTCGCGCACGACGTGGACGACGCGACCCGCATTGCCCAGACCATTGGTTGGCCGATCATTGTGCGTCCCAGCTTCATCCTCGGGGGTGCAGGTACGGGCATAGCCCATGACGAGAGCGAGTTTCGCCGACTGGCGCAGGAGGGCATCGCGGCCTCGCCCATTGGCGAGATCCTGGTCGAGAAGTCGATCGCGGGCTGGAAGGAATACGAGCTCGAAGTGATGCGCGACGTCGCGGACAATTGCGTGGTGATCTGCAGCATCGAGAACTTCGATCCCATGGGCGTCCACACCGGTGACTCGATTACCGTCGCGCCCGCTCAAACGCTGTCTGACGTCGAGTACCAGGCCATGCGTGACGACGCTTTTGCCGTGTTGCGTCGGGTGGGAGTGGAGACGGGGGGGTCGAACGTCCAGTTCGCGGTTAATCCTGAGAACGGCGAGCGATTGGTGATCGAGATGAATCCCAGGGTGAGCCGATCGAGTGCGCTCGCTTCCAAGGCGACCGGGTTTTCGATAGCGAGAATCGCCGCACGACTGGCGGTGGGTTACACGTTGAATGAGATCGAGAACGACATCACCAGATCAACGCCCGCGAGTTTTGAGCCGGTCATTGACTACGTGGTCGTGAAGATTCCACGTTGGGCGTTCGAGAAGTTGCCGGGTTCGAAGCCCGTGCTGGGCACTCGCATGCAATCGGTGGGCGAGGTGATGGCCATCGGACGTAATTTCGCCGAGTCGCTTCAAAAGGCCATTCGTTCACTAGAGCAGGGACGAGTCGGTTTCGCCCTGGGTGCGAATTCAGAGTTTGCGACCTTGGAGACCGCGGCGCTCTGGCACCGATGCGAGGTCGCCACGCCCGAGCGGCTGTACGCCCTGCATGAGGCATTGTGGCGAGGGGTGTCAATCGAGGAGCTCGCGCGACGAACGCGTATCGACCTCTGGTTCCTCCATCAGCTGGACCAGATCGTGCAGCGCGAGCGCGAGCTCCTTGGTGGTATCGACCTCACAGCCCTGGACCGAGGTGACTGGCTGCGTTACAAGCAGTGGGGGTTCTCGGACCCTCAGATAGCGATGCTCACGGGTAGCGATACGAGCACGGTGACCCGGTTGCGTCGCGAGGCGGGCGTGGCGACGGTCTTCAAGACGGTAGACACGTGCTCGGCC
>JABBNY010000093.1 GCA_019352095.1 Acidobacteriota bacterium | reverse complement strand
CTAAAGCGCGTCCGGCAACCTGGGCTGTGGTGGCATCATGAATGCTGTTATTCGCTCGTCCACAAGAGGGCTCAAATTCGCGATGGACTGGGGGCTCGACACCGCTGAACTGAGCCGCGAACCTGATTCCGTCGATGAGTACGCCGAGGTCATAGGGGAAAGTCGCGCCACCGCCTTTCGGGACCAGCAGGCCTTCCGTCAGGCCTTTCCCACCGAAGAGAGCCCGATGCGCTTGATAAGACGTAAAGAAGAGTTCATCCCCGAAGTGCCCTTCAGCCTCTTGTCGTGACAAGTCCTAGTGCCCGAGGACGGCGTGCGCGGAGCGCCAAGCCGGCCGTCCGGGCTCCCTGAGTGATCATCAAAATCAATGAAACACTGACATTCAAAAAGTATTTAGGTTTGTCGCCCAAGTTTCTGTCCCCAAACGCCAAATCGGAGTGGCTACTTCTATAGAGGGCGAACACTTCGCTCCTCTGTAAGGAGCACCATGCGACCACCCATTGACACCGGATATGAAGATAGCCATGTCGACACTGAAACCCGAACTGCTACGAACGACGTAAGTGGAAACTTGAGTCTGCTCGTGAGTGTGGAGCAAGCGGCGGCAATTCTCGGAATCGGTCGAACGCGATTCTTCGACCTCGTCATGAGTCACGCTGTCGCCAGCGTGAAGATTGGACGACGACGATTGATCGTTCGCAGTTCACTGGCGGAGTTCGTAGAGCGCCTCGTGAGAGACCAAGACGTCACCGACGAGGATCGAGCAGTGTCGTATCACTCATCCCAAAGCATGTCACTCATCGCTTTGGCAGCAGCTTCGCGGTCGGGCGCCAAAATATGTCCGTAGACGTCGGCGGTCATGCGGATTGATGCGTGACCGAGCACCTCACTCACCACTTGGAGTTTCACACCTTGAGCCAGCATCAGACTCGCGGCGGAGTGACGAAGTTCATGGGGGTGCCAGTGTCCGAGACCCGCCTGCTCGCAAACCTTATGGAAGTCTCGATTCAAGTTCCTCGGATCAAGTGCTCCCCCAACCAAGGAAGTGAATACATAGTCGGTTGCCTCCCAACCTGGTGGGAACGTCGTCTCCGCGAGTTTCTGGCGTTTACGATGCGCGTTCAACGCAGCGACCATCGGAGCGGGGAGGTTCACTGAGCGTCGACTCCGGGTCGTCTTCGTGTCCGAGGTGATCAACTTTCCGCCCTCGAGCTTCAGTTGTCGACGGATCGAGATGACGCCGGCCTTCTCGTCGTAGTCCTGCCACTTAAGGCCCAGCGCCTCGCCTCGACGCAGCCCCGTCGAGAGCATCAGCGAATACAGCACCTCATGTCGGTGTCCCTTCAGGGCGTCGAGGAGCAGTCGAGCCTCCTCGGGTGTCAACGTCCGACCCTCCTTCCGCACCGCCTTCGGAGCGCGTGACAACCTCGCCACATTGCGCGTCACGCTCCCCCAACGGATCCCCTGATCAATCGCCTGAGCGAACACGAAACGAATTCGCTGGACCGTCGACACCGAGAGTCCACTGTCGAGCTTCTGAGAAATCAATCGGTCGACGTCGGCGGCCGATAGATTTGCCACCTTCTTTCGCCCCAACGTCGGAAGGATGTGATGGTCGTAGATCCGCTTGTAGTTGCTCGACGCGCTCGGGGCTACTTGGTGGCGAAGTACGTCTTCATACCAACTGTTGAAGAGTTGCGAGACAGTGAGCGTCGCGTCAGGTAACGGAATCCCGTCGTCTTGGTGACGCTGCAGCTCCTTCAGCTTCTTCGCGACCTCGCCGCGCGTCTTCGCACTGACCGTCTTTCTCAGCAGTCGACCGTCAGGCCCGTAGCCCAAGGAAAGGACCCCAAGCCACCTTCCATCGGACGATCGTTGGTAGATCGAACCCTCGCCATTGCCCCTTGAACCCGCCATTTCAAACCCGCTTTCGCGTTGCTGACACCGTTGCTGACAACGGTCGCGAGAAGCAAGAAAACGGAAAAAGTTGAAAAAAGAAAGTACCTCTGACGAGGGTGAATAGTGGTGGGCCGTACAGGACTTGAACCTGTGACCCCTTGCGTGTCATGCAAGTGCGCTACCAGACTGCGCCAACGGCCCCTAAGGCATCAACCCTACCACTCAGAGACCTCCAGAAATGCCGGGCGTCATCAGCCATCAACGAGGCTCGAAGGCACCATTCGTCGAAGACGGCACCGGCGCCAGGTCCAAGGTGGCTTGTCCGCGATTATTGCGGACCACCTGTTCGAAGAACACCTCGACGGTGGCGCGCGCGTCACCCAAAGCGTCGTGTCCCCCGGGCTCGATGCCGTAGTAGTGACAGAGCTGCTCGAGTCCTCGACGGGGACGCTGATCGCGGCTCGGCTCGATAGCCCAGTCGTGCTCGATGACGTCAATCACCTGCAGCATCGACACATCGAGCAAGTCGTCGTTGAGACTCTTGGCGAGTACCGATTCATAACTGCGACGCAGCATCTCAATATCGAAACGAACAACGTTGGCCCCCACGAAATAGGCACCTTGGTGCTGATAGTCCCGCATGATCTCGGTGGCGCGCACGAGTCCGCCTTCGACGCTGTACACGTGGTGCGAGGAGCGCTTCTCCTCAATCGCCTCGAGCGAGAGACCGTGCACGCGTTGCGCTGCCGGCGCAATCGGTCGGTCCGGCAGGACGAAGAATTGCTCACTCCACTCGAGTTGCCCGTAGCGGTAGGCACAGAAACCATACGAGATAGCCCGCTCGCACGTGACGTCGAGTCCTGTCGTCTCAGTGTCGAACCCCACGACAAGCTCGGGTACTCGCAGATACTTTCGCGCCACGCTCCAACCTTTGCATCCAGGTGTCACACGGCAACTGGTCGAACCTAAAAATATCGTAAACCCTGACCGTAGTGAATTGAGCGTCACGCTTCGCTCGCCAACGCGGGCAATCGTCAATGATGCGTGCCTTGAGAGCGCTCACCCACGTCGATGACCAATCCCGGCGCGCCCGCGAACCCACACCAGAGTGATTGGCACAATCACGGGATTCAGTAAGATCGGAGGATGAAAGCCTCCCGATCTTCGTACCTGATGGCATCAGTAATCGCCACGTCGTTGCTGGCTTCGCAAATGGTCCTTCCCGCACTGTCGTCGAGTGCCAGCGGTACACCGGAGCGATCCTCGGGCGCCACGGCCCACACTAAGCAGCTCTCTCTCGCCCAGCGCGTCGCACGGGTTCCCTTTTCAATACGCCTCGAAGACCAGTTCCTCGCGGTACTGCACTACCTTCCCCTCGAGTTGAAACTGCCGGCCAGCCCGACAACGACTACCTCGACCACGACTTCCACCACAACCACCGTCCCAACCTCGAGCACCACCACAACGTCGAGCACCACCACGTCCACCACTACGACCGTGCCTGCACCACCAACGACGACTACGACGATTCGCCCGGCCCCGACCCCGTTACCCACGACAATGGTGAAGGGGAACTTCGTGTGGCGCTTTCCATCGCTGCCGGGCGCGCTCAAATCCCAGTGGCGCGTCGGCACCAACAACGTGGTCCTCGAAGGCGCCCTCATGCGATTCCAATCCGACCACAATCTTCCAACGACGGGTGCAAACAGTCCCGCCTCATGGCACGCCATAGTGACGGCGGTCATCGAGAAACACTTCGATCCGACTAACTACAGCTACGTCTTGGTGAGCCAGCGCGTACCCCAGCAGTTGAAGCTCTACATCAACGGCCGGGTTGTTTTCACTACTGCGGTGAACACCGGCATCCCGGCGTCACCGACCCAGAATGGTACGTACCCGGTGTACCTGCGCTACACCACGACCACGATGTCGGGCACGAACCCCAATGGCACGAAATATCACGACACCGGCATCCCGTGGGTCTCATACTTCCACGGCGGCGACGCGCTACACGGTTTCCTTCGATCGCAGTACGGCTACCCGCAGAGTCTCGGGTGCGTAGAGATGACGTTCGCTCACGCCGCCGTAGTGTGGACCCACACACCGATTGGCACGCTGGTCACCGTCCAGTAGTGAGTCACCCCGCCACTGCGCGGGGTCAGTTCGGTTGTTGTTCCGCTTCGAGTTCGCTGGCCAACACCGCGACCGAGCTCACGATTCGCGACGGCTTATAGGGATAGTGCTCAGCGGCATCTTCGTTCGAGAGACCCGATAGGACGAGCACGGTGTGCAGTCCCGCCTCGAGGCCCGCCACCACGTCAGTGTCCATCCGGTCTCCCACCATGGCGGTCGTCTCGGAATGCGCGTTGAGCGCGCGAAGTGCAGAGCGAATCATGAGGGGGTTCGGCTTGCCCACGAAATAAGGGACCTTGCCGGTAGCCCTACTTATGAGCGCCGCGACCGCACCGGTCGCTGGCAACGGGCCATCGACGCTCGGCCCGGTCGGGTCGGGGTTCGTCGCAATGAAGCGCGCACCTTGGGTGACCAGACGGATTGCCTTGGTGATCCGATCGAAGCTGTAACTACGCGTTTCGCCGATCACCACGTAGTCGGGATTCATCTCTGACAAGGTGTAGCCGACCTCGTGCAGTGCGGTCGTGAGACCTACCTCGCCAATCACAAACGCCGAGCCCCTCGGACGCTGGCTATCGAGGAAGACCGCGGTCGCAAGTGCAGACGTCCAAATGTGATCCTCGGGGACTTCAATGCCGCTCCACTTCAAGCGAGCGCTGAGATCACGAGGGGTGAACATTGAATTGTTGGTAAGCACGAGAAATGGCGTCTCTGACTTCGAGAGCAGCTCAAGAAATCGATTCGCCCCCTCGATGGGGTGGTCCTCGCGCACCAACACACCGTCCATGTCAATCAACCATGAGCTGATCTGGTGTGCGTGCGAAATGTGCGACTTGGCCTGCTGATTCGTGGTCAATGGCATTGTGTGGGGACACTCCTCGAACGACGGCTTGCTTAACAAGACCCTACATGAGCAGACTCAGTATTTTCTAAGACCCGACGCCGAGAGACCAGGCGGTAGAATCGGGGATGCAGCGTAAATACGAGCACGCGTGTCGTACTCGTATTGCACCGTCGGGTTGGTGTTGTTCTACTCGCGGACTCGAAGCGGCGCTCGCGTGACCTATGTGACGCGGCGTTAACGATACTGAAGACGATTTGGGGAATGAATGCGTCATCGTAGGAAAAGACGAAAGAGCGCAACGGTCATTGCGGTCGTGGCCATTATGGTGGTGGCCGCCGCTGGCGTCTTGACCCGCGTATTCCTACCGAGCGCCACGGGTGCCAGCACGACGGGGGTCTCAGGTTTCTATCTCGACGTCGGCGCATCAGCGTCGCTCGGATTTCAACCCACGGGCATAGTCCACCACAACGGCCATCGCACCGACACGGGGTACGCGAACGATGTGGTGGCCATCGAGAAAGCCAAGGGCGTCGTCCTCAAACTCCGCCAGATTGGTTGTCCCGGCGAGACCGCAGAATCAATGCTCAGCATGGGTGATCACTGCTACACCCTGCCCAGTCGCCAGCTACCTGTAGCCATCAAGTTCCTCCACGAAAATGCCAGTGCCATCGGACTTGTCACCATCGACCTTGGTTTCAATGACGTGCGACCTTGCCTCACCACGGCAACCGTTGATATGGCCTGCGTCGAACAGGGCATCACCAACGTACGTAACGACCTGCCCAAGGTGCTCGCCCAATTGAAGGCCGCCGCTGGACCCCAAGTCCACTTCGTCGGTCTCGAGTACGGCGATCCCTTCCTTGCGCATTATCTAAAAGGTGGCGCCAGCATCACTGCCGCCACCCAGTCACTGCAGGTGATGACCCAACTCGACAACCTCCTCGAGAGCATCTATACCGCCGTGCACATCCCGACCGCCAACATCGCGGGTCAATACAAGAGCGCAAACCTCACGCCGGCGCGACTACCCAACATCGGTGTGGTGCCACAAAACGTCGCGAGCGTCTGCACGTTGACCTGGATGTGCACCCCTCCCCCGTGGGGCCCCGACGACCACCCCAACAATGACGGGTATCGCGCAATCGCCGACGCCATCGTCGCCAAACTACCCACCACCTGGTAGTTGGATCGACCTACGCGCGATTCGAAGCGCACATCAGCGCACGATATGGTGGGGCGCAACAGCTAGCAGCGCTCATACGACGTAGCCAGCCCGGTGATGTTGCGCCCCGCTGGGTCGTGCGCTGCGCGACCAAGGGATGTGCCATGACCGTCGACGAGCAGACCTCAACACCACAACACTCCTTCAGTGACGGGGGCCTCAAGCGACTGCTCATCGATGGACGTCTGGTCGACGCGACGTCGGGCCGCACGTTCGAGAGCCTCAATCCCGCGACGGGCGAACTGCTCGCACACGTCAGTGAAGGTGACGCCACCGACATCGACCTCGCGGTCGCGGCGGCGAGGCGCGCCTTCGACGACGGTCGATGGAGCCAGATGAAGCCATTTGATCGCCAGACAATCCTTTCGCGCTTCGCCGACCTGGTCGACGAACGCCACGATGAGATCGCGCGCCTCGACACCCTTGACATGGGCATGCCGCTCACGCGCACGATGGGCAACCGACGTCGTGCCGTTGGCATGATGCGCTTTTACGCTGGACTCACCACGGCGCTGCGCGGGGACACCATCGAGAACTCCATCCCCGGCGATTACCTCACCTACACGCTCAAAGAACCCGTCGGCGTCGTGGGGGCCATCATTCCGTGGAACAACCCGCACATCGCGTTCATCTGGAAGGTCGGAGCCGCCCTCGCGGCTGGCTGCACGGTGGTGCTCAAGCCCGCCGAAGAGGCATCACTGACCGCCCTGCTGCTCGGAGAACTCCTGCTCGAAGCGGGAGTGCCCGACGGCGTCGTGAACGTCGTGCCCGGGGTCGGCGAGATCGCGGGCGCCGCACTCGCGTCGCACCTCGACGTCGACAAGATTGCCTTCACTGGATCGACCTCGACGGGACAAGCCATTCTTCGCGCCTCCGCAGGGAACCTCAAGCGCGTCACCCTCGAGCTCGGCGGCAAGTCACCCAACATCGTCTTCGCCGACGCAGACCTCGATCAAGCGGTCCCGGGCGCCGCGCTCGCGGCCTTCGGCAACTCTGGTCAGGTCTGTAGTGCTGGTACGCGGCTGTTCGTCGAGCGATCGATCTACGAGGACTTCATGCATCGGGTGGCTGAATTCGCCCAGGGACTGAACGTCGGCAACGGTTTGAGCGACGGCGTACAACTCGGCCCCGTTGTCTCGAAGACCCAACTCGATCGCGTCGTGAAGTACTTCGATATTGGCAGGGACGAGGGGGCGACGGTGCTGGTCGGCGGCGAGCGTCTGGTCGCTGGTGAGCTCTCGAAGGGCTACTTCGTCGCGCCGACGATCTTCACCGACGTGCGTGACGACATGCGCGTCGCCAGCGAGGAGATCTTCGGTCCCGTGGTCTCGGCCATTGTCTTTGACGACGCCGAGGACCTCGTCAGGAGGGCCAACGCCACCTCGTTCGGACTGGGAAGTGGGGTGTGGACCCAGAATGTTGCCAAAGCCCACCGCTTCGCGAAGGCCATTCGGGCGGGATCGGTGTGGGTGAACTGCTATAACCTCATGGATCCGGCGGTGCCCTTTGGCGGCTACAAGATGAGTGGTTACGGCCGCGAGGGAGGTCTCGAGCAACTCGATGAGTTCCTCGAGACCAAAGCCGTATGGATAAAGACCTCCTGAGACGCGCCACGCCGTTGCGCGACACGTCAACCGACGCTCGCCGTCACTAAAACGTCGGGGCGGTCTTGATGTACTGTCCCAAAACTGGAGGGGGCGAAGACCCGATATATGACCATTGTGGGGAATAAGTGCCAGTCTTATGAAGATTCTCACTATTTTCTAACTCTCTCACCCAGAAATTAGGGAGATTTGAGATTTAGCATAATTACGTAGCCGTTCGAAGTCCACCAGCGATTTCACCAGAGACGAGCTTACGAGAATGGACGAGTATGGCTCTTACACACCTCCAACTTCCAGCACGGAGTCACAAGCCGCGTCGGGCCGGGTTCACCATGGCGATCGACAAGGGTCTGCCGTACAACTATTTCGCTGACATCGTCGAGAGTGCCTCGGACCACCTCGATTTCGTGAAGTTCGGCTGGGGAACCTCGGTCGTCACCCGCGACATGGAAAAGAAGATCTCCCTCTTACACAGCGAAGGGGTGGCCTTTTACATGGGCGGCACGCTCTTTGAGAAGTACATCATCCAGGACCGCTTCAATCAGTTCCGCGAACTGCTGCGCGACTACGGGGCGGAGTACGTTGAGGTGTCCAACGGCACCATCGACCTCAACGACGCACGCAAATCCGAATACGTCGCCGAGCTCGCAAAGGATTTCAAGGTCATCTCTGAGGTGGGCTCGAAAGACAACGTGCGCTCGGAGAACATGGCGCCGAGCCGCTGGATCAGCTACATCAGCGACGACATCGACGCGGGCGCCCAACTCGTGACTCTCGAGACCCGTGAAAGCGGCCACGGAGGGATTTGTCGACCCAACGGTGAACTGCGCTTCGGTCTCGTCGAGGACATCCTCGACAGTCCTATCGACGTCAACAAGTTGCTGTTCGAAGCGCCCTCGATGGAGTTGCAGAGTTTCTTCGTGCGCCGCATCGGTGCCGACGTCAATTTGGGCAACATCGCGCCCGCCGAGGTCATTGGGCTTGAAACCATCCGGCTCGGACTGCGCAGTGAGACGCTGCTCGACTTTGAACCGGTGGGCGTGAGCTCACAGCGCGCGACCCTATGAGAGAGAGTCGAGACGTCTTTCACCTGGCGATTCCGGCATACGACCTTGACGAGACAGTACGGTTCTACGTCGACCAACTCGGCTGTAAGTTGGCGCGCCGTTACGAGGACCGAGTGACCCTCGACTTTTTCGGCGATCAGGTTGTCTGTCACCTCAGTGGCGAGCCCGACGAACGACTCCCCATGGATCAACTGCCCATGTACCCGCGCCACTTCGGGGTGACGTTTCGAGAAAAGGCGGACTTCGACGCTGTCTACCAGCTCAGTCGCCAACGAGACCTCCCGTTCTACAGTGACGTCAACATCCGCTTCGAGGGCAAGATCGAGGTACACCAGACCTTCGTACTCTGCGACCCCGCGTCAAACCTTCTCGAATTCAAGCATTACAACGATCCTCGGATGATGTACTGACGAGTCGATTAGATGGCGCACCACCTCACCTACGAGACACCTGAGACGGTCCGCTCGCTCGTCGACGAGCAGTACGCACGTGACCCCGAGGCCACGTACGTACTTGAAGTGCGCGGCCCGCGCGTCATCACCTACGAAACCCTGGCCGCGAAGAGTCGAGCCTGGCGCACGACCCTCGCGACGCTCGGGGTCGCCAGCGGTGCACGCGTTGGCCTCGTCGTCGCGGACCCACTGGACTTCAGCGAAGCCTTCATCTCGCTGCTCGCGGCGGGCCTCTGGGTCGCCCCCCTCGACCCCTCTGAATCCTCGGGCACCGGCGAACTGATCGCCCTGCGTTCCTCGACACTGGGTCTCGAGCTCATAGTCAGCGACCGGCCCGCACCCCACGAACGCCACGTGCGTTGGTACGACATGTACGCGTGTCCAACGACCAGTGATGTTGCTACGGCGTCGAACGCGGCGCCCGACGCCACGTTCGACGCACGAATGGGCGGCGTACTCCTCTCCTCCTCGGGCACGACCGGAACCCCCAAGGTCATGGCGTTACCCATTGCCCAGTTGCTGCACGCGGCCACACTGGTCGCCAACCACAACAAACTGACGCCCTCGGAGCGCGGAATGAACCCGCTCCCCCTGTGGCACATCAACGCCGAAGTCGTGGGCCTGCTCGCCACGCTCGTGAGCGGGGCGTCACTCGCGCTCGATGACCGATTCCACCGGACCGGGTTCTGGTCGCTCGTCGACAGTCTCGGCGTCACCTGGATCAACGCCGTGCCCGCGATCATCTCTCGACTGGTGGCTCTCCAGGAGGATGAGGTCGCACCTTCGCGCGTACGTTTCATCAGGTCCGCCTCGGCCCCGTTGGCGCCCGCGCTGCTTCGTCAATTCGAAGAAGCCACCGACATCCGTGTCGTTGAGTCCTACGGCATGACTGAAGCGGCGAGTCAGATCTGCGTGAACCCGCTCGACGCACGAAAGATCGGCTCCGTCGGTCGCCCCGTTGGCGTGGATCTGCGCGTGCGCTCTCTGGAAGACGCCACGCCCAAGATCGGAAGAGCGTC
>JABBNY010000092.1 GCA_019352095.1 Acidobacteriota bacterium | reverse complement strand
GCTCTTCCGATCCTGCTGTTGGACGAGCCGACCGCGGGGCTCGACCCTGAGTTGGTCGGTGAAGTGCTTGACGTCATGAAGGATCTCGCGAAGAGCGGCATGACCATGATTGTCGTGACCCACGAAATGGGATTTGCCCGCGAGGTCGCTGATACCGTCTACTTCCTCGACGGCGGAGTGATCGAGGAATCGGGTGATCCTCGAGAGGTGCTCCTTTCGCCTCGTTCGGACCGACTGAAGAGTTTCCTCTCGAAAGTCCTTTGATGACGTGGGAATTGGACGTATCGAATGTAGGGACCGGACTGCCCCTGGAAGGTGTACGCGTCCTTGATTTCTCACGGGTGTTGGCTGGTCCGATGTGCGCGATGATCGCGGGCGACCTGGGTGCAGATGTCATAAAGGTCGAAGGCCCTGATGGTGACCCGGTACGCGCATTGGCACCGCCCACCTTTGGTCATGACGCCACGTACTATCTGGCGGTAAATCGACATCGTCGCAACATCGTGGCTGATCTGAAGGACCCCTCGGATTTCGCGCGCATCCTCGAACTCGTCAAACTCGCGGATGCGGTTGTGGAGAATTTCCTCCCGAATCAAGTTCGCGCCCTTGGCATTGAACGTCTTCGAGAGGCGAACCCCGAGTGCGTATGGGTGAGTGTGACACCTGCAACGAGTGGCGGACCGGTGGCGGGTCAACCATCGTTCGACCTTCTCGCTCAGGCTCGATCGGGTCTGATGGGTGTCACCGGGGATGCGGCGGGTCCGCCCGTGAAGGTTGGGGCACCAAATCGCGGATGTCGTCACCGGCCTTTACGGGGCCATTGCGCTGAGGGCGGGTCTCTTCGAGCGCGCGCGAGGTCGAGGTGGACGTCACTTCGAGGCCCCGCTTCTCGAATCGACGATGAGTGCCCTCGTCAATCAAGCCCAGGGCTATCTCGCGACCGGCGCCAACCCCGTGCGACTGGGTAATGATCATCCAAGTATCGCGCCGTACGGGCCGGTCGAAACGGCTGACGGATTGCTGCTGCTGGCGGTTGGCACTGACGTTCAGTACGAACGCCTTGTGAGCACCCTTGACGATGAGCATCTCTCGGCCCAGATGCAGTGGACTACTAACGCGACGCGAGTACGAGATCGCGACGCCCTGCGTGGTGAATTGAGTCGAATCTTCTCAAGTCACGACAACGAATATTGGCTCGAGCGACTTGGCGTTTCGGGGGTGCCCCACGCTCCGATCTTGGATGTCGCGGGCGCCTTTGGGCAACCCCAGATTCGAGACGGAGATTTCGTTGGTTCGATGTCCACCCCTTCGGGCGACGTCAAGTCAATGCGATCACCGCTGCTCATCGACGGCGAGCGATTGGCAATTCGGCGCGGCCCTCGGCGTCTTGGAGAGGATACGGACGAGATTTTTCACACTGAGGCGCGCGACTAGCCCTCGAAGGGCGTGCCGTCGAATGTGTCAACAGTCGTGAACGCTTCTACGCTGCGACGGCTCAGTTTGGTGACGTGCGTGGTTGGATGACCGAGCGCCACGACCGAGGCGACTGCGAAGGTGTCAGGAATATTCAGGGCGCGTCGGACCGCCTCCTCACGGCGCATCGCGACGGTGGTGATAACACCACCCAGCCCGCGCTCGCGAGCAGCCAGCAGTATGTTCCATACGAACGGGTATATGGACGCTCCACCGGCGATCTGGTAGCGGTCGAGATCGCGATCGGTCGCGGCCAGCACCGTCAGGTCGGCGCAGATCACCAGCATCACCGGCACGAGGTCCAGCGTTTCAGGAAAACCATCTGGCGTCGAACGTTGCTCGGCTTGTGAACGCAGGGACAACGCCAACGCGCGATCCTCATCCGATGCGAGCGGTGAGAAAGGGATCAATCCCGCAAGTAGGTGCGCAACGTAGTCGTGCCACGCGTCAAGGTACGCGTCGCGTACCGCCTTTCGAGTCGTGGGATCCTTGACGACGATCACGCGCCACGCCTGGCGATTGCCCCCCGAGGGCGCGAAGCGAGCGTCGTCAAGGATCTGGAAAATGACGTTGTCACCTACTGGCTCGGGCGAGAAGTGGCGCACTGTTGGGGTGCTTCGAAGGGCGTCGATGAGTTGCATGAGGACACCCTATGCCGAAGGGCGAGGTGTTAGGCGTCGCGACGATGCAACAAGAAGACTCCGGCGCTCAGTGTCACCGCGACGTAGATGGCCAGCACCAACAGCGCAGTCCAGGCGCCAAACAACTGAGCCGGCGCGGTGGTCGACATCATGGCTCGACCCAGTGCAGACGGCTCGTACTTCGTGATGGTGTTCTGCCAACTCTGGGGCAAGAAGAGCACGATGATGGGCAGTACCAGCAGCAGCGACGTGAACACGCTGATGCACGCGGCGCTCTGGCGCAGAATGAGTCCCAGGGCAAATCCGAACACAGCGAGCAACGTCAGATAGATACCGGCAAGCATGACCGATCGCAGGACCGGGCCACTCGCAAGTGAATCGGTCGGGACCACGCCACTAAAGATGGCCTGACCCATCATGAATGCGATGAAGCACACGATCTCGCTGATGACGAGGATCGATGCCGTGAGGACGATCAATTTGCTGCTAGCCAGACGGATTCGACTCGGCACCGCGGCCAAGGTTGTGCGTATTGAGCCTGACGAATACTCGCTCGAGATGAGCAGAACGCCTATGACACCGACGGCGAACTGAGCGAAGATCGTTCCGGCCAAGCTGGTCGACACGGGATCGAACGTGAGTCGATTCACCGGACTCGTCTCGTGCCAGTGACTACGTACCGCCACCGTGATCAATGCGCCGAGCCCCAAGGTGAGCACGATGAACACCAGCACGCCCATGATCGAGGACCGTACGGAGCGGAACTTGATCCACTCCGCCTTGGTGCTCGACCACACATTCTCGTCAGTGCTCACGATGCATCATTTCGGGCCTGGCCGAACCGTATTCCACTGATTCTGCCGTGAGGTTCATGAAGACGTCCTCAAGGGACGCACGCTGGGGGGTCAATTCAAAGATGGTGATGCCGGCGGAGTGGGCGAGCGTACCGATCTGATCGGACGTCAACGCACCGATCGTCAGGCCGCTTTCGGTGTTCTGCAGCACCACGCCGTCGTCGTGGGCGATTAGCGCGGCGAGACCGGAGGGATCCGATGACCGCACAAAGACCGTGCCTTGTGCGGTGGTCGTCAATTCGTCGACCGATCCCTGGGTTATGAAGCGACCTCGACCGATAACAATGATTTGGTCAGCACTGACCGCCATCTCGCTCATCAGGTGAGAACTGACAAAGACCGTGCGACCTTCTTGCGCGAGTGACCGGAAGAATTCGCGGATCCATCGAATGCCTTCGGGATCGAGGCCGTTTACGGGCTCGTCAAAGAGCAGCACGCCCGGGTCGCCGAGTAGCGCACCCGCGATACCAAGGCGTTGGCTCATGCCCAGTGAGAACCCACCGACTTTCTTGTGCGCTACCGAAGCGATGCCGGCGAATTCGAGCACCTCGTCGACTCGAGCCAGCGGGATCTTGTTACTGACGGCGAGCGCTCGCAAGTGATTGCGGGCCGAACGGCCGGGGTGTACCGCCTTGGCGTCGAGGAGGGCGCCCACCTCGCGCAGGGGTGACTTAATCTCGGCGTATTTCTTGCCGTTGATGGTGGCGCGACCTTTGGTCGGATGATCGAGGCCGAGAATCACTCGCATCGTGGTTGATTTGCCCGAACCATTGGGACCGAGAAAGCCGGTGACGACACCTGGCTTCACGTCGAAATCGAGGTCGTCCACCGCGAGGGTGTCGTTATAACGCTTGGAGAGATGGTCAATTTTTAACATGAGCGTTGTCAAGACACTAGTGAGCGTCGCGCCCATCGCCACCGGTTCGTGGTGGGAGCGATTTTCAGCCGGAGGGCGCTGACTCGAGGGCTCGGCATCGAGCGCAGGTGCCCGAGAGCGCGACGTGGTGGCGATCCAATTCGAACCCGTAACTCTCCAGTAGATCGCGGCTCAGGTCATCAAAGTAGGTACTCGGGATTTCGAACGTCCGCTTGCAGATTTCGCAGGTGAGATGGCCGTGCACGGCGCCGGCGAGATGGAACACAGCGGCGCCTTGACCAAGGTGCGCGTGGACAATGATGCCCAGTTCCTCAAATTCCTCGAGAATGCGATAGATGGTCGATGGGCTGACGTCGGGTTGGCGTTCTTGCACCGCGCCGGTGATGGCGTCGGCTGAGAGGTGGCCAGTAGCTTCAGCCAGAACCTGGGCCACGGTACGCTTGGCCACGGTGACCCTCTTCGAGGCGTGGCGAATCCTGGAGAGAATATCCTCAACAGGGCTTTCGCGGGTGGTCATACCAAAGGATAGAACCGTACACGCTATGCCTTAGAGCCCATAATCTCTGAGCATGAACTCGAAAACTGTAATGGTCACGCACTCCAACGCCTTGCCAGATCGCCGCGAACCAATCGTGGTCTCTCGGCCGCACCTGACACTCGGCACTTCAATGAGCGCCCCGACGCCTGACTCGAATGAAACGGCGTTCGTTGCCATGGGTTGTTTCTGGGGTGCGGAGCGCAAGTTCTTCGAGTTGCGCGGTGTGAAGGTGACCTGTGTTGGCTATCAAGGCGGTTTCACCGCGAATCCGACGTACCAGGACGTCTGCACCGGGCAGACGGGACACGCAGAGGTGGTCAAGGTTGTCTTTGATCCGCAGGTACTCTCCTACGCTGACGTACTCGGTTGCTTCTTTGAGAACCATGACCCGACGCAGGGCTACCGCCAGGGTAACGACGTGGGCACGCAATATCGAAGTGTGATCTACTTCACTTCTGAACGTCAGGAGCGTATTGCTCGCTCGGTCACGAGTGCGTATGGTGAAGTGCTCTGTGAGGCCGGGTACGGACCGATAACGACCGAAATTGCTCCAGCGGGCCCCTTTTACATGGCTGAGGAATATCACCAGCAGTACTTGGTCGCCAACCCCAACGGCTACTGCGGCATAGGTGGCGTTGGGGTCAGTTGCCCGGTGGGGTTGTCACTTGACTAGCGTCAACTGACCGAGCACCGAGTCGGCCATCGCGGCCATCGAACGCACGATGTCGCCCGCGGGGATGAGTTCGTCAATGGCACCGACCGCCTGGCCGGCCGGGTAACACTCCCGGTGGGGGTCGACCTCGAGAGTGTGCTTATCGCCACCGAGATGGAATGTCCCGTTTGCAAACGACACGCTGAGCTGTTCGGGAAACTTCTTCAGGAGTGAAGGTTGCGCTTCGTAGAGATCGGTCGTCTCGTTACGAAGTACCCGCATTGTCTTGCCGGTGAACCCCCGAGAAACCACGGTGCCGTCTTCTTTGGACGCGATGATGCCCTCTCGAAAGCCCGGCACGGCCCGCGCTTCGGGGGTTGCGATGAATCGGGTGCCGATCCACACGCCGTCGGCACCGAGCGCGAGCGCCGCCGCGAGACCGCGGCCATCGAAGATGCCCCCAGCGGCAACGACGGGGATCGATCCACCAACGGCGTCAACAATGAGAGGAACCAGAGGCATCGTGGCAACGGTGCCGGTATGGCCACCGGCTTCTGTTCCCTGCGCCACCACGACGTCGCACCCCGCATCCAGTGCGCGTTTGGCGTGTTCCACCTTGCCGCACATGGATATAACGAGCACATGGTGTTGGTGGCACAGGTCGATGACGTGGCGGGGAACGCCGAGCCCTGCGACGAACGTCGTCGCGCCGCCTTCAATCAAGATCTCGACATTGTGCACCAGTGTCTCGGGAAAGGCAGTCAGAAGATCGACGCCAAAAGGTTTGGTCGTGAGAGCTTTGGTCGCGGCGATCTCGGCGCTCAACTGTTCGCTCGTCATCGTAGAGGCGCCAAGACAGCCGTACCCGCCGGCGTTCGACACGGCAGCCGCCAGAGCGCTGTAGGCAACGCCCCCCATTCCAGCGAGCATGATGGGGTGTTCGATGTTCAACAGTTCGGTCAGTCGCGTCTTCATGTTTCCTCCTGGGCCCAAACTACTCAGTCCGCGACCCGATTCGAAGCAACGTAGTCCCCACGACGGCCGCGATGATCGAGGACGCGAGCAGGCCGAGGGTGATTGCCCCGTAGGTGACGCTGCGGGGTCCAAAGAGTTGGTCAGCGAAGAGCAGCGGTACGGTGAATCCGATTGCGCACAGCACCGCCGCCGCCGCGAGGGTTCGCCACGAAATCGACCTATGAAGCTTGAATCCGATCAGTGCCGCCAGCGCGACGCCACCGGTGATGCCGAGAACCTTGCCAATGATTCGAATGACGATCATCGCGACAATGATCGTGAGCACGTCACCCCTCAATGAGAGGGCCTGCCACTGGATTCCACACGAGACGAGTGCGAAGAGTGGAAGTACGAGCGCGGTTGACCAGCGGCTCAATGCGCGCTCGAAATTGAGAGCGAAGGCCTCATTGAACGAGATTGCGAGGCCACCCACGACGCCAGAGAGCGGGGGCTCGACGTTCGCCCATACGAAGCACATCCAGATTGCGATGACGAACCCCACGCCTAACCAAGACCTCGGCCATTGCCGCGAACCCCACCAGGCGGCCGCCACGACAACAATGAGTGCTATCACACCGGCACTGTGTATATGCGATGCGCCAGTGAGCGCGAGCACCAACACCGAGAAGGCGTCGTCGGCAATTGCCAAAGTCAAGAGAAAGATTCGAAGTTGTGGAGGCAATCTGCGTCCAGCGAGGGCCAATACCCCCAAGGTGAACGCAATGTCGGTCGCCATTGGCACGCCCCAACCGTGGCGAAGAGCGTAGGAATGGGTGAGCGCCCCGGCGAGCAGCGAAAGCAGGGCTGTTCCCAACATTCCGCCGAGGGCCCCGAGCACCGGCGGCAAGGCGTGCGCGGGTCGCATCAATGCTCCCGTTCGTAGTTCTCGCGAGAGTTCCAATCCAATGGCAAGAAAGAAGACGGTCATGAGTCCATTGACCACCAGACCGTGGAGCGAATTGATGGAACTGAAATTCCACTGCGGATGTTGCCACAGACTTATGGTGATCGTCTCGTAGTTTGAGGGACTCACTGCGGACCAGAGCAATGCAACGACAACGCCGGTGCCAATGAAAAAGGGAGCCCCGTAGTCATGATCAACGAGTCGAATGAGCCGACCGTACGGGGAAGTGCCCATGAAAGAAGGCTACTTGGGTTGTGAAGTGTTACACGAGCTCTATTAGGGTGGTCCACAACAAGAAATCAATGCTGCGTGCATCTTTGAGCAAGGATCAACCATGGGCGACCAACTAGTCGGCATAATGCCGAAACGTGAGTTGTATTTTGTTTTTGGCGCGCTGATGCTGGGAATGCTCCTCGCCGCTCTCGATAGCACTATTGTCTCAACCGCATTGCCAATCATCGTGGGAGATCTTCACGGTGCGAACCACCTCAGCTGGGTGGTCGTGGCGTACTTACTCGCGTCAACCGTGAGTACTCCACTCTGGGGAAAATTGGGTGACCTGCACGGTAGAAAGGTCTACTTCCAAGCCGCGATTGTCATCTTTCTGGTGGGAAGCATGTTGTGCGGACTGGCGAACAGCATGCTTGCACTGATCCTCTTTCGGGCCCTTCAAGGACTCGGCGGTGGCGGTCTCATGGTCGGAGCGCAAGCGGTGATTGCCGATATCGTCCCACCACGAGACCGCGGACGCTACGCAGGGTTCTTCGGTGCCGTCTTTGGCGCCGCAACCGTGCTCGGTCCACTGCTCGGTGGGTTCATTGTTGAGCAATGGTCGTGGCGGTGGATCTTCTTCGTCAACGTTCCTTTCGGGATCTTGGCGCTCATCGTGACCGCATCGGCACTGCCGAGCGCCGGCGCACGTGTGCAGCACGTCATTGACTACGCCGGCATTGTGACGCTCACGGTCGCATCATCCGGGCTCATTCTGTTCACTTCCCTCGGGGGCACGAGCTTCGCGTGGCTTTCGGGTAAATCCCTCGGATTGCTGGCGATCGGTCTCGTCTTTACCGTGATCTTCGTGGTGATTGAACGCCGGTCGACGGAGCCCATCCTCGCACCTCGCCTGTTCAAGAATCGAGTCTTCACCTCAGCGTCGGCTATTGGCTTTGTCGTCGGATTCGCGATGTTCGGGGCGATGACCTTTTTGCCGTTGTACTTCCAAGACGTGCGAGGCACGACGCCCACCAATTCGGGACTTCGCTTGTTGCCCATGATGGTTGGACTCTTTGGCGCGTCGATCATCACCGGCCAACTCGTCTCCAAAGGTCGCAAGTACCGCCCATTCCCAATCTTGGGCACCGCAGTGATGACTATCGGACTTGGCCTCTTGGGTTCGGTGAGCGATTCATCATCCTTGCTGCTCATGGGTGTCTACATGTTCATCCTGGGTGCGGGCATCGGACTCGTGATGCAGATCTTGGTGACGGCAGTCCAAAACGCCGTGCAACACGAGGATGTTGGTGCCGCCACCGCGGGAGCGAACTTCTTTCGATCGATCGGCGGTTCGTTCGGCACCGCCGTCTTCGGAGCGCTCTTCGCCAATGAACTGCCGCATCAGCTTGCTGCTGGCTTCAAGGGCACGAACGTGCCCGTCGGGAGTTTCTCAATCTCACAGTTGACGCCAGCGAGTCTGCAAAAGCTCCCACCGGCACTCTTTCACATCGTGATCCATTCGTTGGCGAGCACCATTCAGTCGATCTACCTATGGGCAATCCCGGTGGGTGCGCTGGCCTTCTTGTTGTCACTCACATTGCCCGAAGTGAAGCTCAGGGAGCACCTGCACCCAGTTGCCGACGAAGTTCCGATGTCAAACGCTGACCCGCTTCTTTAATTAGACCAAGACACTCAGTGAAGTCCTGAAGATCTCCGTAGTAGGGGTCTGGAACGTCCAAGTCCAAGCCCGGCTGCAGAAGGTTTCGCAGCATCATGACTCGCGAGCGCGGATTCGTGAGTCGCGACGTGACTTCACGCAAATGCTCACGTGTCATGACGATGACCAGGTCGTGACGATTCAAATACTCCCGATCCGCAAAGGCGGCGGGTGTTCCAGCTTGGGTGTAGCCAGCGCGATCCAGCGCCGCGCGAGCCCGAGGATCCATCTCGCTTCCGATGTGCCAGTTCGCGGTGCCCGCGCTGGTGACTTCGACACGATTGGCGAGGAACTCGTCTGTTGCAATTTGATTACGAAAGGTCACCTCAGCCATCGGCGAGCGGCAGATGTTGCCAGTGCAGATAACTGATAGGAAAAAAGGACGAACCGAGGGGGAGTCGCTCATAAGAATTGATTCATTCTTACAGGCATCAAGCATTTTTCGTGCGCACAAACCTCGTGGGAAACGGTACGATTGTTGCAGGAACGTACGGAAGGAGTTGCGATGCCACTTTCAGAGCATGAGCAAAAGATCCTGGCCGAACTTGAGGAATCGCTCTCCAAACAGGATCCGCGATTCGTCAAGAACGTTCGAGAGACAAACGTGTATTCGCACGGGGGACGCCGCGTACGCTGGGGCGTCCTCGGATTCGTTGCGGGCCTCATGATTCTCGTACTCTTCTTTTCGCGCTCGACCTTGGTTGGGCTGATTGGCGTTGCGTTGATGTTTGTGTCAGCGGTAGTGATTGAGCGCAATGCCCGTTTGCTCGGACGGGCGTCGTGGCAGGACATCACTCGATCACCACAAGGTGACGACGCCCATGCGAGTTATGGTCCACGGACCCGCTCGCTTCGCGACTGGTTGTCGCGCCAACGCCGCCGAAGCGAATGACCGAAGTCGGGATTGCCGACAGGGCGATCCCGTGTCTAGCCATTGATATTGGGGCTAGCAAGTTGACGTCGCACTCGTTGGTGACGACGGTGTGACTGCGAAGCGTGCTCGAATGGATGTCACTTTGAACGCCGGGCGGTTATTTGACGCCATCGTTGAACTCGTGCATTCAACAGTTGAAGACAATGACTACCAAGTCGTCGGCGTGGCGTGCGCGGGGCCAATGTCCAAACATGGCGAACTCGTGTCGCCACTCAACATTCACGAGTGGCGTGATTTTCCGCTCCGCCGGCTACTTCGAAATGCCCTCGGGCACGAGGTCTTCGTCGATGGCGATGCTCGCGCGTTGGCGTTGGCCGAGGGAAGTTTCGGCGGCGCCCGCGCACTGGATTCATATCTCTCGATGGTTGTATCCACTGGCGTTGGCGGTGCGTTTGTCATCGATGGCCGAATGCTCGATGGTGATTCGGGTAACGCAGGTCACATTGGACACCTCAATGTCATCCC
>JABBNY010000091.1:358-10617 GCA_019352095.1 Acidobacteriota bacterium | reverse complement strand
GTCATCGCCATGGGCACGCTCGCCGCGATGTGGACGAGTTGGCGTATCGCGGGACGCGACATCGCCCCGGCCGGTGGGACCAAGCGGGTGGTCCAATTTTCGGTGGCGAGTTTCGCGCTGGTGCTCGGGATCGTCGTTGCGGTGCTGTACGTGCTCATGAATGCTGCGGACTGAGGGGAATGAAATGACTGTTGTCGATACAACTACCAACGCCGACCTGGGGGCCCAGCGACACGTCAACGTGCTCGTGGATCGCTGCGCCGGCTGTCAAGAGTGCGTCATCCGATGCCCGTCGGGCGCTCTCTCCATGGAGCCCGTTACCTGGACGGCATTGGCCAACGATGACGCGTGCGTCGGGTGTCGCCAATGCGAGCGCACCTGTCCCTTCTCCGCGATTGAAGTGCACGGCCCCCTCGCCGTCACCGCGCGGTTCGACCCGGCTAACTACCAGCCGGTCGAACTGCGCGGCAACATCACCGAGACGCGTCGCGGGTACGCGACGTGGGACGAGGCGGTCGCCGAGGCGAACCGGTGCTTGTCGTGTCCCGATCCGACCTGCGTGCGAGGCTGTCCCGCGCATAACGACATCCCCCAGTTCGTCGCGGCCGTTCGCGAGCGCGATCTGGAACGGGCGCACGAGATCTTGTCGCGCACGACGGTGATGCCTGACATCTGCTCACGGGTGTGCAATCAGTCCGCCCAGTGCGAGGGCGCGTGCACCTGGTCGCTCGCGGGCGGAGAGCCCGTGGCCATCGGGCGCCTCGAGCGTTTCATCGCAGACCACGCACCAGTACCGGCACCCTCGGTCGTGGCGAGCACGGGCGACGCGGTCTCGGTCGCGATCATCGGCTCGGGTCCGGCCGGTATCGGCGCCGCGTGGGACCTCGTCGAAGCGGGTGCGTCGGTGACGGTGTACGAAAGGGACGCGACACCGGGCGGTCTTCCCATCTGGGGCATGCCCGACTTCACCTTGCCCGATGACGTCGCGACGCGGCCGTGGCGCCAACTCATAGACGCGGGTGTGGATCTACGCTGTGACACACCCATCGCGCCAGAGTCCATTGATGACCTGCTCGAAGAGCACGACGCCGTCATCGTCGCGGCGGGTGCGGGCATGCCGATTCGCTTGCCCGTGCCAGGCGCCGAACTCGGTGGTGTCGTCGATGCGACCTATTTCCTCAAGGGTGCGAAGTCTGCGCTCAGTGACGGTGGTGACCCGGTCGCGTTTCGAAGCGAGCTCGGGGTGCGTAGTGAACGCGGTCAGCGAGTACTGGTGCTCGGCGCGGGTAATACCGCGATGGACGTGGCGCGCATGGCGCGCCGCCTCGGGCTCGAAGCCACGTGCGTCGACTGGCTCGACGAGCGGTTCGCCCTCGCACGACCCGACGAGTTGGCCGAGGCCCGTCACGAAGGGGTCGAGGTACGGTTCTCTCGTACGCTCACCATGCTGATGGGCTACGAGGGTCGCGTGGGTCGAGCGTTACTCGCCCACACCTTCCAACGTGACGCGAAGAAGTCTCCGGTCGTGTTGGAGCGCGAGCCCGACCAACTCGACGTGGACCTCGTGGTGATGGCGATGGGCTATCGAATCGATGCTTCGTTGCTCGAGTCGGTGGGTGGTCTACCAATTCGAAAGCGCGCGACGGGTATGGCCCACGGGGCCTGGAGCGCGAGTGGGATATTGAAGAACCCCGCATCCGCCTACAACCATCACAGTCCGGTCGGGTCACTGGCCCTGGACCGAGAGGTCGGACTCTGGGCGGCGACGATGCCACTTCGTGAACGGCTGTGGGTGGCGGGAGACGCACTCACCGGACCGGCGAGCGTGGTTGAGGCCATGGCCCAGGGTCGTCGCGCCGCGCGTGCGCTGCTCGACGCTCACCCGACACGTCCGGGTCGCTCGAGGGAGTTCGCCCAATCAACGGCCCCCCGGATCCTCGTGTGTTACTGCAGCGAGGGGGGTACGACCAAGGGCGTCGCCGAAGAGATGGTTGACCGACTGAACCTCCAGGGTGCGCGAGCGCAGGCCCGATCGATCAACGAGGTGGGCGTGCGTGAACTCGCCGAGGCCGACGCTCTGATGGTCGGCACCTGGGTGGAGGGGCTCGTCGTCGCCAAGGTTCGACCGGCGCGCGCCATGCGCGAATGGCTGGCGGGACTCCCGAATCTGGGTGGTCGCCGCGTTGGGGTCTTTTGCACCTACAAGGTCAATCCCCGAGGCGCACTCGCCGAGATGAGCGCGGCGCTCGCGGCGAAGGGTGCCAACGTGATTGCGAGCGACGCGTTTGGCGCACGTGACGCACACGCGTCCATCCATCCAACCAAGCCCGAGGCGCTCGCGAACCGTATGGCCGACCGGGTCGTACATAACAAGGCGAGCCTCGCGACGCACTGATCAGACCAGGTCGTCCTCGAGGGCGTGGGCTAGGCGACGCAGCAGCGACCTCACGGTGGCGCGCGCGACGCGGGTGAGGATCGCGTCGTCGAGCGCTTGACCCGCACGTCCGAGCGGTGGTCGATAGCGCCCGCTCAAGATGAGTTCGCAGCGCTCGGGATCGAGTTCGTTGACGTGCAGGGATCCGACGAGGCGAGGAAAGAGGCCCGTCGCGCCGGTGGCTTCCCACCGGATGGCCAAGACGAGTCTGCCCTCTGAGACCACGGGTTCGCCCAGATGCACCGCGACGGTCTTGGTGAGCCAATTCGTGTCCCCGGGCCCAATGCGCACCATGAGCGCTTCACCCTCCTCGCGGGCCGCGTCGAGATGGGGGATCAACCAGGCGCCTCCGTCGCTGAGGCGTTCGGTGATGCGCTCGAGTGGACGCTCGACGTGCACCGAGTCGGTCACCTCCACGCTGGGTGCGTTGTTACGGTGGTGGCCAGTGACGTTGTACTCACCGGCCGAGATCAGCCGGTCGCGTTCGGCGAGGGTCGCCAGTGTGGTCGAGGCGAGCTCCGCGCGCATCGCCGCGGTCGCGGCGCTCCAGGTCTCGTGCATGGGACATACCGACTCCCACTGACACGGGTCGTCGCCGAGTACGCACGTGTCGGACTCCAGGGTCCCCTCGCCGGCTTCGACCACCTCGAGCACGGTGATCTGCTCGGGCGAGCGCGTGAGCCGGTACCCGCCATTGGCACCGAAGTACGACGTCGCGATCCCCGCCTGTACGAGGTCGCCCAGGATTTGCGAGACGAAGGTTCGTGGCACGCCCATCTGGACCGATATCTGTCGCAACTTGACCGGTTGTGGCGCGTCGTAACTGGTCGCGAGACAGAGCGCTGAACGCACGACGTAATCGCCCCGCTTGGACAACTTCAGCTTCATTGACCAAGATTACCGGCCGACCCTACGTGAAGTGACGTGGTGCACCTCGAACGGTGCTGGTACGACTCAGACCTTCGCGGCAGCGGCGCTGGCGAGAATCTCGGACAACGTCTCGTCAAGGTCAGCGCGAAATACCCGATCAGCACGCTCGGCACGAATCGTCCACACGCTCGAAACCACGACGGCGACGCCACACAGCACGAGTGCGAGTAGCGCTGCGACGATCAGCGCCGCGGCCGTCAGACCCACCAAAGTTCCCATGGGCCCATCGTGGCCCATGGCGCGCGCGGGCGAAACCCGGATTCCACACTGTCGCCGACACCAATTCCACGCAGTCCACCGTGGTTCTACGCCCTTGGTGGTGAGCATCGAGCGACGTTGGCCGGTAACCTCGCCGGGATGAGCGAGATTCTTGATGCCGTCCTCCAAGGTGCGTCCGGTGAAGTGCTGGCCGACATGGCGATGCCGACAACGACCCGCGCGGTGTTCGTGCGCCGTGATGAGCAACACATGTTCGACGGCGTGGCGACCAGGGACAAGGACCCACGGCGCAGCCTGCACGTTGATGAGGTAGCCCTACCCGAGATCGCCCCCGACGAGGTCTACCTCGCGGTCATGGCGTCATCGATCAACTTCAACACCGTCTGGACCAGCATCTTCGAGCCGGTGTCCACCTTTGGCTTCCTCGACCGATTAGGCAAGGAATCGTTCTGGGGGCGACGTCACGCGCTGGACTACCACATCGTTGGTTCTGACGCCGCGGGCGTCGTGCTGCGTACCGGGTCGGCGGTTCGAAAGTGGAAGGTCGGCGACGAGGTGACGGTGCACTGCAACTTCGTCGACGACCAGGATCCGAGTGGTCACGACGACTCCATGCTCTCGAGCAATCAGCGCATCTGGGGCTTCGAGACCAACTTCGGTGGGCTGGCCGACATCGCGATCGTCAAGGCCAACCAGCTGATGCCCAAGCCCGCGCACCTCACCTGGGAGGAATCCGCCGTCAACGCGTTGTGCAATTCGACCTCCTATCGCATGCTCGTCTCGCGCAACGGCGCACCCGTCACCCAGGGGGACAAGGTGCTCATTTGGGGCGCCTCGGGAGGCATTGGCTCGTTCGCGGTCCAACACGTCCTCAACTCCGGCGCCACGCCCATTGGTGTGGTCTCGAGTGAGGCCAAGGCCGACACGCTGCGAGAGCTCGGCTGTGAGTTCGTCATCAACCGCGGCGAGAAGAACTACCAGTTCTGGAAGGATCCCCACACCCAAGACGAGAGCGAGTGGCGCCGGCTCGGTAAGGACATCCGCGAGCTCGTGGGCGACGACCCTGACATTGTCTTTGAGCACCCGGGCCGCTCCACGATGGGCGCGAGCGTGTTCGTGGCCAAACGCGGGGGCACCATCATCACGTGCGCCGCGACCAGTGGTTACATGATCGAATACGACAATCGACACCTGTGGATGAAGTTGAAGACCATCAAGGGTTCTCACTTCTCCAACTACCGCGAGGCGTGGTCGGCTAATCAGACCATCGTCGACGGCAAGGTGGTACCACCCTTATCGGCGGTGTTCTCGCTCGAAGACGTGGGCGAGGCGACCTACGAGGTCCACCACAATCGTCACGAGGGCAAGATCGGCGTGCTGTGCGTGGCACCGCGAGAGGGCTTGGGCGTGAGCGACCCCGAACTGCGTGCGCGCGTGGGCGAAGAGCGCTTGAGCATCTTTCGTCGCCACGACAAGGAGCTCTAATGGAATCGTTGCTCAGCGAAATCGATCACGTCGCCATTGCGGTGCGCGACCTGGACGCAGCGATTGCCTGGTACGAGGACGTCTTTGGCGCCACGGTCGAACATCGAGAGACCGTTGAGTCCGACGGTGTCGCCGAGGCGCTTATCCGGGTGTCGGACTCGTACATCCAGTTGCTGACCCCGACCCGCGACGACTCACCGGTCGCCAAGTACCTCGAGACCAAGGGCGAGGGGCTGCACCACATCGGGTATCGCGTCGCGGACTGTGGCGTCGCGCTCGAGGCGGTGAAGGCCGCCGGCGGGCGGGTCATCGACGCCGCGCCGCGCCCGGGGTCACGTGGGACCCTTGTCGCGTTCGTGCACCCCAAGACCTCCTTTGGCACACTGATCGAACTGGTCCAAGAACGGCCCTGAGGCCCCTGCGAGGTAGGCCTGAGGCGACGATCGGTCGGCCCCGGGTGAACACGGCGGACTTTTCGGGTGGTGACGCACGTGAGAACTCATCTGGATAGCCTTGTCACTCATGGAGCACACAATGGCGGAACGCTTGGCGCAGTTGGAAGTCCGCAAGGCGCAGGCCCGCGCGGCGGGCGGTGACGCGGCTATAGAACGTCACCGGGCCAAGGGCAAGATGACCGCGCGCGAGCGCATTGAATACCTACTCGATGAGGACTCCTTCCAAGAACTCGACATGTTGAACCAGCACGTGGCGTCGGGTATGGGGCTCGAGGATTCGCGTCCCTATACCGACGGCGTGATCACCGGATACGGCAAGATCGATGGTCGAAAGGTCTGCGTCTATTCCCAGGACTTCACCGTCTTCGGCGGGGCGTTGGGCGAGACCCATGGCGGCAAGATCATGAAGATCATGGACTTGGCGACGACCATGGGACTGCCGATCATTGGACTGAACGACGGTGCGGGTGCTCGCATCCAAGAAGGTGTCGCGGCCCTGCACGCCTACGGCGGCATCTTTCACCGCAACGCGAAGGCCTCGGGGGTCGTGCCACAGATCTCGGTGATTCTCGGGCCGTGCGCCGGGGGTGCGGTCTATTCGCCCGCGCTCACGGATTTCATCTTCATGGTGAAAGACACCAGCCACATGTTCATCACCGGGCCCGACGTCGTCAAGACGGTGACCGGAGAGGACGTCACCCTCGAAGAGCTCGGTGGTGCCCTCACCCACGCGACCAAATCCGGCGTCGCCAACTTCGTGATGCCCGACGAGAAGAGCGTGCTCGACGAGGTCCGCTATCTGCTCTCGTTCCTTCCGTCGAACAACATGGAAGAACCCCCACGCATCATGTCCGGTGACGACCCCGATCGACTCTGTGAGGACTTGCGCGACCTGTTGCCGACGTCTCCGAACCAGCCCTACGACATGAAGAAGGTCATCACGTCGGTCGTAGACGACGGCGACTACATGGAGGTGCACGCGACCTACGCCCAGCAGATCACCTGCGGGTTCGCGCGCATCGACGGCCACGCCGTTGGCATTGTCTCCAACCAGCCGCAGATCCTCGCGGGAGTGCTCGACATCAAGTCGAGTGAGAAGGCCGCGCGCTTCGTGCGCACCTGTGACGCGTTCAACGTGCCGATCATCAGCTTCGTCGATGTGCCCGGCTTCATGCCGGGTGTCGACCAAGAGTACGGCGGGATCATCCGTCACGGCGCCAAATTGCTCTACGCGTTCTGCGAGGCGACGGTGCCGCGCATCTCGGTGATTACGCGAAAGGCCTACGGCGGGGCGTACGTGGTCATGAACTCCAAGTCGATCGGTGCGGACCTGGCCTTCGCGTGGCCGACCGCTGAGCTCGCGGTGATGGGTGCCTCGGGTGCGGTTGAGATCGTCCATCGTCGTGACCTGATGGAGTCTGACGATCAGCCCACCCTTCGCGCACAGCTCGTCGAGGACTACGAGGAGCGCTACGCGACCCCCTACATCGCCGCCGAACGAGGATTCATCGACGACGTCATCGACCCCGCCGAGACGCGTCGGGTCTTGAGCCGTTCGCTCGACCTCTTGCGGGCCAAGCGAGAGGACCTGCCCAAGCGCAAGCACGGGAACGTGCCGTTGTGAACTACGGACTCGCGCCTCGTCCCGAATTGGGACCAGAGGAGACCGCGGCGGTCATCGCCGCCGCGCAGGAACTCATGCGCGAACGGATTCACGACGAAGAGCTCGACCCGACGCCGGCGTGGCGTTTCTCGGGCCGATGGTTCCACGCGGGTCCGCTCGCGATGCGACGCCCGCGTGGGGTCAACTGACGGCTTCGACCAAGCCGAGCAGGTCGCTCATGATCGCGCCGAGCGAGAAGTCCTTGGGCGTGTAGACCGCGGCCACGCCGTGCTCGCGCAGGTACTGCGCGTCCTCAGCCGGGACGATACCCCCGACGACGACCTTCGCCTCGACACCGGCCGCACGAAGTCCTTCGACCACGCGTGGCACCAACGAGAGGTGCGAACCCGAGAGGATCGAGATACCCACGATGTCGACGTCCTCGTCGCGCGCGGCGGCGACAATCTCGTCGGGCGAAAGACGAATTCCCTGGTAGACGACTTCAAAACCGGCGTCGCGCGCGGCGACCGCGATTTGCTCGGCGCCGTTGGAGTGCCCGTCGAGACCGGGCTTGGCGACCAAGAGCTTGGGTGGGGCTCCGCGGCGCGCGAGCAGTGCGGCCGAGCGCTCGACGAGGGTGGCGAACTGTGCGCCACGCGCGCCGACGCCGCTGCGCACACCGGTGGGTGCGCGGTACTCGCCAAAGATCTCTCGGAGGGCTCCAGCCCATTCGCCCGTGGTGCCACCCGCCTTGGCGAGTGCGATGGTGGGGACCATGATGTTGTTGGTCGGGTCCGTGCTCTTCGCGACCTGCTCGAGGTCGTTGATGGCGGCTTGCACCGCGACCTCGTCACGCTGGGTCCTCCAGGCGATCACGTCGTCCACCATCTCGCGTTCGACGAGCGGATCGACGGTCATGATGGCTTCGAGCGAGTCAGCGCCGGTGAGCGGTGACGCCGCGGTCCCGACGAACCGATTGACGCCGACCACGACCTGCTCGCCAGATTCGATCCGGGCAATGCGCTCGGCTTGGCTCGCGACGAGGCGACTCTTCAATTCTTCGATTGCGTTGAACGCTCCACCCATGGCGAGCACGTCGTCGAGTTCGCTCTGGGCGCCCGTCGTCAGCTCGTGCACCTTGGCGTCCATGACCTGAGAGCCCGCGAAGATGTCGGGGTATTCGAGCAGGTCGCTCTCGAAGGCGAGGACCTGTTGCATGCGAAGACTCCACTGCTGGTCCCAGGGCCGTGGCAATCCGAGCGCTTCGTTCCAGGCGGGCAGTTGTAGGGCTCGGGCCCGCGCGTCGGCGGAGAGCGTGACGCCGAGCATCTCGAGCACGATGCGCTGCACGTTGTTCTCGGGCTGCTGCTCGGTGAGCCCGAGTGAGTTGACCTGCACGCCGTAACGAAACCTGCGAAGCGAAGGGTCCTCGACGCCGTATCGGGTGCGACAGATCTCATCCCACATCGCGGTGAAGGTACGCATCTTGGCGATCTCTTCGATGAAGCGCACACCGGCGTTCACGAAGAACGAGATACGTCCGACGACGTTGGGCATCTGGGCGGGTTCGACTTTGCCCGAGTCACGCACCGCATCGAGGATGTCGATCGCGGTCGCGAGCGCGTAGGCGATCTCCTGGACCGGCGTGGCGCCCGCTTCTTGCAGGTGGTAGCTGCACACGTTGATGGGGTTCCACTTGGGCACGTGGTTAATGGCGTAGGCAATCATGTCGACGATGAGTCGCTTCGAGGGCTCGGGCGCGAACACGTAGGTCCCACGACTCAGGTACTCCTTGACGATGTCATTCTGCGTCGTTCCCGACAATCGGTCGAACGCAACGCCCTGCTCGTCGGCGAGCGCGAGGTACAGCCCCCACAGCCAGGCCGCTGTGGCGTTGATGGTCATCGACGTGTTCATCTCGGCGAGGGGGATCTGATCGAGGAGTTGACGCATGTGCCCCAGGTGCGCGACGGGCACCCCGACCTTGCCGACCTCACCGGCGGCGTTCTCGTCATCGGGGTCGTACCCCGTCTGGGTGGGCAGGTCAAAGGCGATCGACAGACCGGTCTGGCCCTTCGCGAGATTGCTGCGGTACAGCTCGTTTGACTTAACGGCGGTGGAATGACCCGAGTACGTTCGCATCACCCAGGGCTTGGATCGATCAGCCATGGTTCTCTCCTTGATCTACCTAGCGACGGTAGTCGTAGAAACCGGTGCCCGATTTTCGCCCCAGCTGGCCCGCGCTCACCATCCGGCGTAGCAGCGGTACCGGAGCGAAATTTGGGTCCGCGAACTCGGCGTAGAGCGCCTCGAGGATGGCGAGCGAGGTGTCAAGGCCCACGAGGTCGAGCAATGCGAAGGGGCCCATCGGGAACCCGCAGCCGCCCTTCATCGCGACGTCGATGCCCTCTTTGGTGGCGACCCCTTGTTCGAGCAATCGAACGGCGTTGTTGAGGTACGGAAAGAGCAGCGCGTTCACCACGAAGCCCGCTTGGTCCTTTACCAACACGGGTTCTTTGGCGCACGCGAGTGCGAAGGCGGTGACGGCGTCGATGGTCTCATCGCTGGCGCACAGCGGGCGCACGATCTCAACCAATGACATGGCGGGCGCGGGATTGAAGAAGTGCACGCCGCACACGCGCTCGGGACGCGAGGTCTCCATCGCGAGTTCGATCACCGAGAGCGTCGAGGTGTTGGTCGCGAGCACGGCGGTGTGCTGTACCGCACGGTCGAGTTCGTTGAAGAGTGCCTTCTTGACGGCGAGGTCCTCGACCACTGATTCGATGATCAAGTCGCAGTCGTGCAGGTCCGACAGACTCGTCGTCGCCGACACTCGCGCGCGCAGCGCCTCGGCCTCTTCGGGCGTGCGCTTGCCCTTCTCTACCTGCTTCGCGAGTGATTTCTCGAGACCGGCCAGCATGGCGTCGGCGGTGGCCTGGGAGCGACTGCGCACCACGACGGAGGCGCCGGCACTTGCCGCTACTTCGGCGATACCACTGCCCATGATGCCCGAACCGAGAACGCCCACTTTTTGAAAGGTCATCCCGGCACATTACTGGGCGGTAAAGCTCGCGCCCAAGTGCGATACTTCACGAGATGATTTCGACCTTTTACGCCGTGGGCTCACTGGACG
>JABBNY010000091.1:0-348 GCA_019352095.1 Acidobacteriota bacterium | reverse complement strand
GCTTCGCGAGTGCAGCGACGCGCGCAGCGCGCAGCTCGACGTAGTGATCGTGCCCAGCGCGGCGGCGTTCACCGGCGCCCCCGAGGCGTGCGTGGCGATCGCCGAAGTCTGCAACGAGTTCGACGTGCGCGTCGAAGCCCTGATGGTCACCGACCGCGCGTCGACGAGCGAGCCCTACTTCGCAGAACGCGTACGCGCCGCCGACGTGGTGGTGCTCGCCGACGGTTCGGCGCTGCACGCGCGCTTGACGTGGCGAAATTCCCCCGTGGGTGAGGCGCTGAAGGCGGCCACGACCATATGGTGATCGGCCCAGGCGTCTTCCAGGCGATGAGCCAACTCTTCAACTGG
>JABBNY010000090.1:4610-10621 GCA_019352095.1 Acidobacteriota bacterium | reverse complement strand
GGCCTTGGTGATGGCCCCGCCGCTGATGCCAAGCTCCTTGGCCAGCACTTGCGACAATATTCCGCGGAACGGTGAGTTCCTTCGCCAGCGCGTGCTCGCGGCGACCGTGGGCGATCTCGCCCTGACGCGATGGATTGAAGCGAACGTGGCCTTCCCGTCGTGCGTTGTCGATCGGATAGTGCCGGCACCTACGGCGCTCGACTTGGCTGATGCGTCGGGATTGATTGGCGTCCGCGACCGTTGCGCCGTTTCGTGTGAGGGATACAGCCAATGGGTCATGGAAGACGATTTCGTCGCGGGCCGACCGGCGTGGGAGCACGTGGGGGTTATCTTCACGGATCGCGTCGAGCCGTATCAACTAGCCAAGTTGAGAATTCTCAACGGCGCCCATTCCGCACTCGCGTATCTCGGCGCGCTCGCTGGTCACGAGCTCATCGCGGACGTCCTCGACGACGACCTCGCCAGCGAGTTCGCCCTGCGTCTCTTACGCGACGAAGTGGTGTTGACCCTCACGCCTCCGCCCGGCGTCGATCTCAACGCCTACGCGGCGACGGTGCTCGAACGGTTTCGTAACCGAGCTCTCGGCCACCGCTGCGTACAGGTCGCGTACGATGGTTCCCAGAAACTCCCGATCAGATTGTTACCCACGCTGCGAGCGAGGTTGGCGTCGGGGTTGCCTGCACATTTGACGATCCTTGTGATCGCTGCTTGGATGCGCTACGTGAGTGCGCGTCATTCCGACGATGACTTGCCACTGCTCGTTGCGGATCCGCTCAACGAAACCATCGCGCGAATTCTCCACGCGGCCGACGGTCCGGTTGCAATAGTGGACGGTCTGCTATCAGTGGTGGAGATATTCGGTGCCGATCTCGCAGGCGATCGCGGCGTGCGCGACGAACTCGTCGAGTGGCTCACGCTCTTGTCGAAAGGTGGCGCACGTTGCGCGATGGCCGAGGCGCTGAAAGTGGGCGACTAGCATGCCGGCAGCGACCTCTATCGCCGCGATCGCGATCCAGAGGCTTCTTCCGGTGGCGGTCGTCGAGTCAGTTAACCAGGGAGTCGACTTAGCGGATGCCCTTGCCCGTGGCGGGATCACGGTACTCGAGGTGACGCTGCGTACGGACGCAGGTCTCGCAGCGATAGCTGAAATCTCATCGTCAAGGCCCGAAATGGTCGTCGGCGCCGGCACCGTGCTTACGGCGAAAGCGGCCGAGCGCGCGATTGCCGCGGGGGCGACCTTCGTAGTGAGTCCTGGCTTAGACGCCGGGATCGTCCAGGTCTGTGTGACGCACGGTGTTGCCGTGCTACCCGGTGTTTGCACCCCTTCCGAGGTTCTTCAGGCGTTGCGTCTTGGGCTCTCGGTCCTCAAGTTTTTCCCAGCTGAACAAATGGGCGGCGTTGCAACGTTGAAAGCGCTGAGTTCGGTCTTCGCCGAGGTGAGCTTCGTGCCCACCGGCGGCGTCACGCCTGCCAATCTTGCGGCGTACCTCGCGCTGACGAATGTCGCGGCGTGCGGCTCGAGTTGGCTCGCCGAGACGGCGCTTTTACGCGCCGGCGATCTCGACGAACTCGAACGGCGCGCGCGCGCGGCTTGTATTCAAGTGGAGGCCACCAGGTGAGTTGGGTGCCCACCCGTGATGGTCGTCGCTTTGATCTCGTAGCGCTGGGTGAAGTCATGCTGCGTCTGGACCCGGGCGACTCTCGCATCGCGACTACCCGCTCGTTCAACGTATGGGAAGGAGGCGGTGAATATAACGTCGCGCGTGCACTCAGCTGGGTTTTCGGACTTGAGACGGCGGTCGTGACCGCGCTCGTTGATAACGAGGTCGGTCGGCTTATCGAGGGACTGATCGCGCAGGGCGGCGTAGATCGTTCGTTCGTAACGCGACGTCCCTTCGACGGGATTGGAGGAGAAGCGAGAAACGCGATCAACTTCGTCGAACGTGGCTTTGGGGTGCGGGCCGCACTCAGCTGTGCTGATAGAGCGCATAGTGCCACGTCACAGTTAGCACTCGGAGATGTCGATTGGAGTGCGGTCTTCAATAGTGGAGTTAGATGGTTTCACACCGGAGGGGTCTTCGCTTCGCTGTCGCCTACCACTGCGGAGATCGCTCGAGAGGCCCTGATGGCTGCTCGCACCGCTGGCATCGTCACCTCGTTCGACCTCAACTATCGTTCTTCACTTTGGGCGAATCGGGGTGGTGTCCAAGCCGCATCCGAATTGAATCGAGAACTAGCGGGCTTCGTCGACGTGCTCATCGGCAATCAAGAAGACTTCGCCGTACGCCTCTCTCGCCGCGGGGTACAACCCGATTCTCAGAGGTCGCGTGACCCTGCGGCAGCGCGAAAGGTGCTAGAAGAACTCAGAGCAGAGCTTCCTGCGACAAGAGTGTTTGTAGCAACGTTGCGCGACGCTACAAGTGCATCTCGAAACTATTGGACCGCGGTAGCTATCGATCAATACGGCTTCTACGTTGGTGCGGAACACCCGCAGTTGGAGATCTACGACCGAGTGGGCGGAGGTGACTCCTTCGCCTCGGGTCTCATTTTCGGATTACTCGATGGTCGAAGTCTGCCGCACGCTTTGGAGCTCGGTATCGCGCACGGCGCGCTTGCTATGACCACCCCTGGTGACGCATCGATGGCGACTCGTGCTGAGATCGAGCGGCTGGCAGCCAACGCCACCGGGCCTGTGATCGCCGAACGGTGAAGCGGAAGTGCTTGACGCATTGCAGGTGCGATGGTACCATGGTAGTATGTTAGTGGTGGTCATGGCGGCCAGCCGATATAAGAAGGGGGAAGTATGTCAATTTCATGGGGGAGGCTTGCACGTCGTAAATGGGCGAATCTGTCAGTCGCCACTGCCCTGGCGGTAGGGGGTGCGGTGATGGTTTCTAACGGCGTCAGCAGTGCGTCGAGCCAAATCACTATTGGCTTCAGTCAAGGAATTACTCTGAATAGTTACCACCAAGTGATGGTCGCGTCGTTTGAGCAAGCGGCGAACACGCTGAAGTCCGAAGGTAAGATTTCGGGTTACTCGATCGCGTCGGCCAATGGTAATGCATCTACGCAGGTCTCTCAGATCAACGCATTGATTCTGAAGCACGTAAGTGTACTGGTCATCGATCCGGCATCTCCGTCAGCTCTCAATGCCTCGATCCAGCGCGCTACCAATGCCGGTATTCCCGTGCTCGTCTTCAACGACGGGCCGGTTACCACAAAGGCTGCCTATGAGTTGAACTTCAACTTCGCAAAGATGATGAAGCAAGAAGCGACGTACATCGCTCAGCGCCTGCATGGCAAGGGCAACGTGCTTGAGGTTCGCGGTCAAGCCGGTACTGCGTCGGATGTAGCGCTTCACCAGGGCGTTATCCAGGGCTTCAAGCCGTACCCGGGCATCAAGATCGTCTCCAGCGTGTATGGCAACTGGGATAACAGTTCGACCCAGTCGGCGGTGGCTAAGGTTCTACCAAGCCTGCCGGCAATCGCTGCCGAGATTGACCAGGGCGGCGAGACCTATGGTGCAATCCAAGCCTTCCTTTCGGGGGGACGTTCGGTGCCACTGGTGGTCTTCGGGAACCGTGGCCTCGACTTGAAGTGGTGGGCCAACTATCGGAAGACTCACCCGAGTTTCACTACCGAGTCGGCATCGGCCAACCCGGGTATCGGTAGCGTCGTTCCGTACATCGCGTATCATTTGGCCGCGAAGGACGTGAAAGTCCCGAAGAACATGGACATGCCGGTTCTCTGGATCACGCAGTCCACGCTTTCTAAGTACCTGAACACGCCGACCGGCGGAGTTGCTCACATTAATTACAACGACAACTGGGTGAAGAGTAACTTGCTCAAGTAGTAGTCCCCCAGGAGGTTTCGGGGCGCCATCCGTGGAACGCAGCGTCCAACGGATGACGCCCCGAACCCTCTCTCCCCAAAGCAATTAGGAGTAAGGCACTCGTGAGTGGCTCTACAGAAATCATTACGTTTACCGATCTCGAAAAGTCGTTTGGACGTACACAAGCCCTCGCTGGTGTCGATCTTTCGATTCAAGGCGGAGAAGTACTGGGATTGGTCGGCGCTAACGGCGCCGGCAAGTCGACACTGTTGCGAATCATTACCGGCACCGTGTCGCGCACCGCAGGCACGATGAGCCTCGACGGCCTTTCCGTCGACCTTTCTCACTACCACCCACGAATGGCTCAGGACGCTGGGATTCATTGTGTGTATCAGGAACTGTCACTGTGCAGCAACCTTACGGTGGCGGAGAACTTCGAGTTGTCCCGTTCCCATAGTCTCGGACGTAGCCGAGCAGAAGTCCTCGAGGCGGCAACCAACGCCATCAATGAGGTCTTCCCCGCACCAGGATTCGGTCCGCGTGCGTACGTGGAGAGTTTGCGTCACGCGCAACGCCAGATGGTCGAGATTGCGCGGGCCGCCACTCAACCAGGGCTACGTCTACTGATTCTGGACGAGCCCACATCGGCGTTGTCATCCGAGCGCGTGGCGCAGTTCCACGAGTTCCTGCGACGCTGCAAGGAACGCAGTATCGGCGTGATTTACGTGACGCACAAGCTAGATGAAGTTCTGAGTATTTCAGATCGCATCGTCGCCCTTCGTTCTGGGCGCAAGGTCTGGGACGTGCGCGCTACCGACGCGTCGCGTGCGGCGCTTGTCGAACACTTGGGCGGCGTCTCGATGGCCAGTGTCTCCGATGGTTCGCCGGGCCCCCTAGAAGTGTCGGACCAGGGCGCGCAGGTGATGAACCGCGCGCCACTGGTGGAGGTGGCGAGTGTCAAATACACCGGTAATCCTCATTGGTCGGGCGCCCCTTTCGTTGTGCGCGAAGGAGAGGTCGTAGGCGTGGCGGGCTTGGAGGGATCGGGGCAGAAAGAACTGTTGCGAGACATTTTCTTCTCGCGCCACAAGAGGAGCGATAATGGCGTCGTTCTTCGCACGCCGGCCGCCTATGTGAGCGGTGACCGAAAGCGTGAAGCTGTTTTTCCAATGTGGTCCATCGCCGACAACATTGCGCTCACGGGACTTCGGAGCTTTGCGTCGCGGTTGGGCGTTATTCGCACGCGACAGGTACATGACGTCGTGGATCGATGGTTCGCGGAGCTGGGGATCGTGGCGCGCTCACCCGAGAGCCGCATCACCGAACTCAGCGGCGGCAATCAGCAAAAGGCAGTGATCGCTCGTGGTCTCGCGAGCGACGCCCAACTTCTCATCATGGATGATCCAACCCGCGGCGTCGATCTCGAAACCAAGGAGTCGGTCTACGCTTTGTTGCGCGACTTGAAATCACGGGATCGCGCGGCAATTTACTATTCAACTGAGGATGCCGAGTTCCGCTACTGCGATCGGGTTTACGTCCTCGCCGGTGGTCAGATCGTGCACGAACTCGTGGGACCCGATGAGATCAGCCCCGAGAATATAATCGCCTGGTCGTATCGTGGTCTTGAGAAAGTGCCAGTCTGATGGGCCAGCATTCCTTCTCCTTCCCGCTACAGTCGGTGCGGACGCGAACCTCGTTGGCGATGTCGCGAACAAACGGCGTCGTGAACGTCGGCCGAGTCCTGCCCGTGACGGTCTTGCTTGTGGCGGTGGTACTCGCCAATTGGATGGTTGCCCCTGACAGCATGAGCAATTTCGGATTGGAATTACTGCTGGCGCCGGCCATACCCGTTGCCCTGGCATCGCTCGCACAGATGTTCGTGGTCCTCGCGGGCGACTTCGACGTCGGTGTGGGGTCGGCCGTGGGTCTCGTGAACGTGATATCGGCGACGCTGTTGGTTAATCACACGGTTCTGGCGATTGGCGTTCTTCTACTAGTGGTGGCTGGTTACGTGTTGATCGCGATTATCCGCGAGTACACGGGCGTACCGACCGTCGTCTTGACACTCGGGGCATCGTTCATATGGCTTGGGATTGGATTGGAAATGCAGGCGACACCGGGAGGTGTGAGCCCCGCGTGGTTGACCAATGCGCTGGGCCGGTCGCTCCCCGTGATTCCT
>JABBNY010000090.1:0-4600 GCA_019352095.1 Acidobacteriota bacterium | reverse complement strand
ATAACATAAACTACCTCATTAACTATCAATATCTTATTTGGAATTCCTTAACCCATCTACATCGTCGTTTTTCTGATCGTCGCCGCCACGTTGCTCCTGCGTCGATGGCGCTACGGAGTAGTGTTGCGCGGGCTCGGCTCGAGTGCCGAAGCGGTCGCAGAAGCGGGCCGCTCCTCTCGGTTACCGCGGCTCGTATTGTGGGCGATTGCCGGGGTCTGCGTTGTGCTCGCTGGTCTCTTCGTCACCGTTGTCTCGGGAGGTAGCGATGTCAACGCGTCCACAACGCTCACTCTTTCGAGTTTCGCAACGCTGGTAGTGGGTGGTTGCGAAATGTCCGGGGGCGTCGTGGAACCTGCCGGCGTGGTACTGGCGTCAATGGCGTTTGCGCTGATCTCTTCGTTGTTGACCTTCGAGAACATCAGTTCCTCCTGGGTCACCGCTGTGACGGGCATCATTCTGATTGCGGCGATGAGCATCCGTCGCCTCCTTTCGAAGGGAACGCACAGTGAATAGGGAAGGAACACTCCACGGTCTGACTCGTATGGGGCGTCAGCGCTGGATGTTGCCGTTCGCCGGGGCGCTGGTACTGTGGCTCGTTGCCGCCGCGATCACCGGCACCGTGTCATTGCGGCTGCTCCTGCTGAATACCACACTCGCCACGTTTCTGACACTCGCGGGTATCGCGCAGATGGCGGTAGTCGCGAGCGGACCGGGTTCGTTCGATCTGTCGATTCCCTACGTCATTGTGCTTTCCGCCTTCGTGGCCTCGGCGGTCATGAACGCATCGAACGCGATGATTGTTCCGGGCATCCTGGCGGGCCTGGGAGTTGGGGTCGTAGCCGGTCTGTTGAACGGTCTACTCGTGATCGGACCGAGGATACCGCCGATTGTTGCGACGCTCTCCATTGGTTATATCCTCTTCACCCCGGCCGTGCAACTTCAGGGCGCGGCGGCCGCCGGGCCGAGTCCGGCCGTGGTCAACTTGATGCACAGACAATTGGATGGTGCGTCGCCGGTATTGGCGATCACACTCTTCATCTGCGTAATCGTGGCGTTTGTTTTTGGGCGCACGATATTCGGCAAGCAATTGCACGCTGTAGGTCAGAACCGCGAAGCCGCCGCGCTCGCGGGAGTCCGAATCAACCGCGTTATCATCGGGGTCTACGTCGTCTCCGGTCTGCTCGGCGCCTGCACGGGAATACTGCTTGCCGCCTACAACGCAGGCGCCTTCATTGGGATGGGTGACGTGTACCTGCTCGGTTCCTTGGCCGCAATCGTGCTCGGAGGGACGCCGGTATCGGGCGGAGTCTCATCGATCATTGGAACGGCGATCGGTGCCCTGGTGATCACTCTCCTCATTACGGTGCTCCAACTCAGCAAGCTCGGGGCGGGCTGGCAGGACATCCTCGAAGGACTCGTCGTCATCGTCGTCGTGACGGTCACGAGTTTGCGCGGGCGGTTCTCCCGTGACGTGTAAATCATCGCGGAGAGTCCAGGTGATCGAGATTGTCGCAATCAGTTCGAGACAGGTTCCCGTAGTTGAACTCGGAAGGGTCGGCGTGCGAGCGCGTTGCTTGACCGCCCCCTCACGAGGATCCTTCTTCGGGCGGACGTACGACTGTTCATCGCCATGTTTGCATGGTGATAATCAACAACTAGGAGGTTCCAGGTGAAGATTTTGTCCGCTGAAGTAATGGTCACGAGTCCGGACCGCAATTTCGTCACATTGAAGGTAATTACCGATGACGGTGTCACCGGGCTAGGCGATGCGACGCTGAACGGTCGTGAGCTGGCAGTGGCCTCTTATCTGCGTGATCACATCGCACCACTGTTGATAGGTCGTAACCCGCACCAAATCGAGGACACGTGGCAGTATCTCTATCGCGGGGCCTACTGGCGGCGCGGACCGGTCACGATGGCCGCCATTGCGGCCGTGGACATGGCATTGTGGGATATCAAGGGCAAAGTTGCCGGATTGCCCGTGTACCAATTGTTGGGTGGCGCTTATCGTGTGGGCATGCTTGCGTACGGACATGCGTCCGGGACCACGTATGCCTCGTTATCTGAGTCCATTCACGCGCATCTGGAGCGCGGGTTTCTTGCGGTCCGTGTGCAGTCATCGGTGCCGGGAATCCGCAAACTCTACGGAGTGGTCAACCACAGCGAACCTTCGGGCGTTCGCTTCGGCTACGAGCCGGCTGATCGGGGTACACGTCCCGTGGAGGAGGACTGGGACAGTGCGGCCTATATCCGGTACGTGCCGAAGGTGTTCGAGCAAGTCAGGCAAGAGTTCGGTGCCGAATTACCACTTCTGCACGACGCGCACCATCGCCTGACGCCGATCGAGGCAGCTAAGTTGGGACAGCGGCTCGAACCCTACGACATGTTTTGGCTGGAGGACTGTACGCCCGCCGAGAATCAACAGGGCTTGCGGCTCGTGCGCCAACACACAATTACGCCTCTCGCCATCGGCGAGGTATTCAACGCGGTCTGGGACTTCCAACAACTAATCTCGGAACAGTTGATCGACTACGTTCGTGCGTCCGCGACCCACTTCGGTGGGATTACGCCGTTGCGCAAGGTGATGGACTTCGCAGCCCTCTATCAAATCCGTTCGGGCTTTCATGGTCCCACTGATGTGTCGCCCGTTGGACTGGCGGCTCAGTTGCACGTCGGTCTCGCAATTCATAACTTCGGGATCCAGGAGTACATGGAGCACAGCGACGCGACCAACACAGTGTTCCGCCAGAATATGACCTTCCGCAACGGTCTGATGCATCCGGGCGAGGCGCCGGGACTCGGAGTCGAGCTCGACGAAGAGCTGGCCGCGAATTTCCCATATCAAGCGGCCTACCTACCCGTCACTCGGCTTCATGACGGCTCGATGCATGACTGGTGAGCTGGGTCACGCGTAAGGTGGGGGATTGCGTTCGAACTCGCGACCTCACTCGGGAACAAACGGCACCGAAGGGCCACACGGCGTGGCAACATCCCAATTACGCTGGCTGAGGTTGGAGGAAAGGGGGGACACGGTGAACAATGACCAGCGCTTTGAAGCACCCCTCTACACAGCTAGTGAGGTTGCCCGCTACCTCAGTGTGCCGCCTTCGACTTTTAACAGCTGGATTAATGGCTACGTACGTCATCGCCCTGAAGGGCGAGAGACGAACGCTGCGCCGGTGATTACTGTGGTCCACGCGGGACGCGGTCAGCCAACCATGCCATTCGCGAGTCTCGCTGAGGGCATGGTGTTGGCAGGCTTCCGCCGGGCAGGAGTCTCGTTGCAACACATCCGTAAAGCGGTGTCGGTGTTGCGCGATGAACTGGGGCTAGAGCACGTTCTCGCCTCGAAAAAGCTCTTCACCGACGGCGCGCAGATCTTGTATGACTACGCCCGAGAGACCGACGATCGGGAGATATTGACCGTAGTTGTGACCGGCCAGCGGGTCTTTCAGCCCGTCGTGAACGAGTATTTGAAGCGGATCTCGTATGACACTCTTGGTTGGGCTTCGCGTGTCGTCCTGCCGATTACGAAGGAACCCCTCATTGAATGTGACCCGGAGCGCGCCTTTGGGCAGCCCTTGTTTATAGGAAATGGTGCGCCCATGGAGTCCGTCGTCCGACGATTCCAAGCGGGAGAAGCTATTCGTGCGGTGGCACGGGACTTCGATCTCACCTCCAGCGTCGTCGAACAGGTCATTCGTGCCTCGCTCGCGCGCGCCGCTTAGCTTCCCTCGATTCCTGCTTGATCGCAGCGTGGGGCGGTACGTCGTTGCTGAGGGAATGCGGGCCGATGGCTTCGAAGTGGAGACGCTTGCGTCGCTCTGTGGCGAACCTCGCGCGCAAGCAGTGAAGGACGAGGAGTGGTTGCAGGCTGCCGGCATCCACGACCTGGTCGTCATCACAGCTGACTCAGCCATTCGCCGCCGACCGAGTGAAATTGCGGCGGTCGAGCAATATGGAGTCAAGATGTTCTGCATTGCCAACGGCCATCTCACGGGTCCTGCTCAATTGGCCGTCGTGCGTCGACACATGCCACGGATACTGCGTGAAGCGCGGGCGCCGGGGCCGTGGATTTGGAGTCTGAGCGCAAGCGCCGTGAAGCGGGTGTGGCCGCGCGCGAATTGAATTTGTTCCAATTCGCGTTTCACCGATTCATCAATGACTGGTGCAACAATCGTTCACTTGCGGTGTGCCTGGAGGTGAGCTCCTCCCCGGGTATTTCTTGGAGGTCAAGTACTTCCCTTCAGAAAACTCGTGGCGATTGAGTCTGGCTAGTAGGAGCGTTAACTTTTTACCTTAGGTCAGAGTTTCCGAAATGGCCAGCCGATTCCAGCCGTCTCACTGTGCCCGAATGATGACGTCGAGTGCGCAAGTTTAGGCTAGGCAGTACATCACTCGTTAAGCATCTTGCGGAGCTTCGCATTTGGAAATAGCCTCGAATGGCGGAGGCTTTCTCGCCACTTCTTGTGCTGACGTTGTGCTGGTTTGGCATGACAGGGAGTAAAACCCAGTAATGCCCTCGTAGCTCAGGGGAGAGAGCAGCGGTTTCCTAAACCGAACCATGGGGCACGTCTTCCTCCTCGGAAACCCAGTAAAT
>JABBNY010000089.1 GCA_019352095.1 Acidobacteriota bacterium | reverse complement strand
CGACCAACCTCAAGGTTCGTCTCGAGCACCGTACCAACGGCGCGCCCCGTCGGTCGAGCCGAGAGTTCGCCGATTTCAGCCACGAGCAGCACCTGCTCCAAGAGTTCGTCAATGCCCAGGCCCTGTAGGGCTGAGATCTCGACGCAGATGGTGTCGCCACCCCACTTCTCAGGCACGAGACCATGCTCACTGATCTGCTGGAGCACGCGGTCGGGATTGGCGTCTTCCTTGTCCATCTTGTTGACGGCAACGATGAGTGGGACTTCGGCCAGCTTGGCGTGGTTGATGGCTTCAATGGTCTGTGGCATCACGCCGTCGTCCGCCGCCACCACCAGAATCACGATGTCGGTGACCTTGGCCCCGCGTGCACGCATGGCGGTGAAGGCCTCGTGGCCCGGTGTGTCGAGGAACGCAATGGGCTTGCCCTTCCACACCACTCGGTACGCACCGATGTGCTGGGTGATGCCGCCCGCTTCACCCGCCACCACGTTGGTCTTTCGAATCTTGTCGAGGAGCATGGTCTTGCCGTGGTCGACGTGGCCCATCACCGTGACGACTGGTGGTCGAGGCACCGCGGGGACTTCGTCGTCCTCGTCGTCCTCGTCGAAGAACTTCGCGAGCAACGCCGCCTCTTGTTGTTCACCCGGGTCGACCAGACGCACTGCTGCGCCGACTTCGGCGGCGTACAACTCGATCATGTCGTCGCTGAGTCCCTGGACTGCCGTGACGATCTCGCCCTGCAAGAAGAGGAATCGAATGATGTCTGCGGCACTGCGATTGAGCTTGGGGCCGACGTCTTTCGCCGTCGAGCCACGCTCGATGATGATCTCGCCATCGGGTACGGGCGCGCTACTGGGCTGCCAGGTAGTCATCTGGGTGGGCTCGAGCTCTTCGACGTTACGACGACGACGACGCGTGGTCTTACGCTGGGAGCCACGAGGACCACCCGTGCCACGTGCTCCTGGTCCGGGACGGCCCGGGCCTGCGGGGGCACCCGTCGTGGGTCCACCCGTTCGCGGTCCACCGAAACCGGTGCTCGATCCGCCGGGTCGTGACGGACCACCGGTGCGAGGTGGACCTGAAGTCGGGCGCGCACCCATTGGTCGTGATCCGGCGCCCCCCGGCGCGCGACTCGTCGAACCAGGCACGGGTCGACGTGCGCCGGGCGGTGGGGGGATGGGGCGTCCGGTCGCACTGAGTGGACGCCCGGGCGGTGGCGGGATGGGGCGTCCGGTGGCGCTGAGTGGCGGGCGCATGGGCGGCGCACCCTCGCCCGCGTCGCCGGTAGGACGCTGGGTTGGACGAATGGTCGTTGGGCCGTCGGGCGAAACCGTACGTGTGGGAGTCGGCTTGGGTGCGACGGCACGGCTCCGTACCACTTTGGGACCCGACTCAACGGGCGTCTCGCTCGGTGTGGCATTCTCGACCACCGTTGATGGCTCGCTCGCTGCTACAGCGGCCGCGCTTGGCGTGCTCGCACTCACGGGTGCGGGTGCGCTCGTGGTGACCTCGCTCTTGTCGTCACTCGTCGCGGCAGCCTCACCCGTCGAGCGGGTTGCGGGTGCGGCCTTGGTGACCTTGGTCGCCTTGGATGCTTTCGCGCCCTCTTCGGGCTGAACTTCTCGACGAAGTCCGTCGGCGTCGGCGCGTCGACGGATGCGGTCAGCCTGGGCGTCTTCGATCGACGCCGATGGGCTCGTGGCACCGATGCCTAGTTTTTGGGCGAGCGCGAGCAACTCTTTGCTCGTTAGACCGAGTTCCTTGGAGAGCTCGTGTACCCGGATCTTCTTCTGCGCCAAAACGTTCCCTTAATTCATGTGTTCGCACTACCTGCGAACACAGTTGTCTATTCTTTCACAACTACAGCCAATTCCAGACCGACCAACTTCTCGCGCAGGGCAGCCACGTCACTGGCGCTCACCGCGTGGCGAAGAGCCCGGGCAACCTGTCCAACCTGTACAGCAGCACCACACGTGGCATTTGCACACATCCACACTCCCCGTCCGGGCCCCCGTCCGAGGTACCACTGCCCCTCGGGGGTCCTTCCGGCTCGAACCAACTCGGTGTCAACTCGTCGAGAGCGGCATGCCACGCACGTGCGAACCGGTGCTATGCCTCGTCCTCCTGGGCTGGCACAACGTCGGGTTCGATCACTGCGATCAGTTCACCGACGTCGCCCTCGGCGTCGGTGATGACCACATCGTCAACGAGCGCGGTCACATTACCGTGCTCGTCGAGGGTCTCGACCATCTTTTCGTCGGCAACGATGTCCCCGTCGGTCCAGACCTCTTCGACGACTTCGTCCTCTTGACCCTCGTTCTCTGACCTGATGTCGATGCGCCATCCGGTGAGACGCGCGGCGAGGCGGGCGTTCTGGCCCTCTTTGCCGATGGCGAGCGAAAGTTGCTGGTCGTGCACGATGACCGTGGCGATGCCCTCTTCCTCGTTCAGTTGCACCTCGCGCACGCGCGCGGGTTGCAGGGCGGCCATGATGAACTCGATCGGGTCATCGCTGTAGGGCACGACGTCGATGCGCTCGCTTCGCAATTCGTTGGTGATGTTGCGCACGCGTGATCCTCGCGCGCCAACGCACGCCCCCACGGGGTCGACCATCGCATCATTTGAAGCCACCGCGATCTTGCTGCGGTGGCCAGGTTCACGAGCCAGTGCCTTGATCTCCACGATGCCGTTGGCGATCTCGGGGACCTCGATCTCGAACAACTTCGCCACCAGCGCCGGGTGGGTGCGGCTGACGACGATCTGGGGACCCTTGTTGGTCTTTCGAACTTCCACGATGTACACCTTGATGCGCGCACCGTGCTCGTAGCGCTCGAAGGCGATCTGCTCGGCCTGGGGCAGCAGCGCCTCGACACGACCGAGGTCGAGCAAGGTGTAGCGGTTGTCGTTCTGCTGGACCGTACCCGAGACAATGTCGCCCTCGCGATTCGCGAACTCCTCGTACATCTGGCGTCGCTGAATGTCGCGGATCAGCTGCATCAGCACCTGCTTCGCGGTTTGGGCGGCGATGCGGCCAAAATCCTCAGGCGTCGCGTCCCACTCGCGTGTGACGTTGCCGTCCAGGTCGAGTTCGAGCCCCCAGACCTTGATCTCGCCAGTCTCGGGGTTGATCTCGACTTCGGCGTCCTCTGCGGAGTCCGGGCGGCGCTTGTAGGCGGCGAGCAGCGCATTCGCCAGTGCGATCAGCAACTCCCCCTCGTCGATGTTCTGGTCTCGTGCGATCTGTCCCAGGGCTTCAAGAAATTCGAAGTTCGCCATGATTAACCTTTCTTGCTCGTCGATGAAGACTTTTTCGTGCGCGGGGGTGTGTCCTTCGCACGCGTGGGCGACGGCTTGCCACGCGACGGTGTGGGCTTGGCTTCGCCGCCCCACTTGAACACGGTGCGCGCGCGCTCGACGTTCTCGATCAAAACCGTCACGCGGCCGTGCTCCGCATCGTCGAGGGTCACCGAGGTCGTGTCGGCGCTGACGACCGGGCCCTCGAGGCGTCGGGTGGGTTCGTTCTCGCGCAACTCTCGCAGCGTCACCACTTCACCGATCGTCGACGCGAAGTGTGCCGAGGTCCTCAGACGACGCTCGAGCCCGGGGCTCGCGACGTCGAGGGTGTAGTGCCCCGGGATCGGGTCGTGTTCGTCGAGCCACTCCGAAATGGTCCGATTGGCCTTGGTGAGCAGCTCGAGATCGACGCCGTCGTCCTTGGTCACGGTGATACTGAGGGTGCCCCTGGCCAGTTCGAGGTCGTAGAGATCTAGCCCAAGATTTGAAAGGAGCTGGCGTAGTGGGGTCTCTAAATCCATGGCCATCACGCTCCTCTCTGTGTCTACGAGCGTTCAGACAATGAGAAAGCGCGGGCCCGAGGCCCGCGCTTAAACGAGTCCAAACGTCCTTTGCGGACTGTCAGGGAACGATTGTATCAGTTTTGACGGTCATTGACAATCGGACGTGACCTGATAAAACCACATCATCTGGCTGAAATTGTCAGTGAAACGGTATGAAACTAGTACGCCTTGGCGACGATGCACAAGAGGTCGGGTTCGAGTTCGCTCTCAGGAATTGACCCGTCCGCGCGCTGGAGGCATCGTATCGTGAGCGCCTGGGCGTTGAGTTCAGCCTCTTCGGAGTCACCCACGAGGTCCCAGGACAACCGCGCAAACCCGGTCTGGGCGACGTCGATCGCCTCAACCACCGAGGCCACATCACAGGTGTTGGCGTCACGGTGGTCCTTCGCGCGCGCGTAGAGGTCGGCCTGCATCTGCTCGAGAATCTGGGGTGTCTCGCGCGCGAGCGCCGACAGGGCCAGGGTCGACTTGTGCGCGGTGTCACGACGCACGACCGCGACCACACCCTCGGCGAGGTCGCGCGGCCCGACTTCAACGCGCAGTGGCACCCCCTTGATCTCCCAGTCCGTGAGGCGACGTCCGAAACTTCCCCGACCACGATCGAGCTCTACGCGAACGCCCGCAGCCTTCAGATCCGCCACGAGCGACGAGCACGCGTCATTGACCGCGGGTTCATCGCGCACCGCAATCACGACCACCTGGATCGGCGCCACACGTGGGGGCAAGACGAGTCCGCGGTCATCGCCGTGGGCCATGATGAGCCCCCCCACCAGTCGCGTCGAAGAACCCCAGGACGTCGTGTAGCAGAGTTCGGCCTGGCCCTCTTCGCTCTGATAGTAGATGTCGAAGGCTTTGGCGAAGTTCTGGCCCAACTCGTGACTGGTCGCCATCTGCAACGCTTTGCCGTCTCGCATCATCCCTTCGCACGTCATGGTGTTGCGCGCGCCAGCGAATCGCTCACGCGGTGGCTTGATGCCGAGGAACGTCGGCACGGCGAGTACCTCGCTCAAAAAGTCCTCGTAGACCTCCGTGTGGATCTTCATCGCGTAGGCCGCGGCGCCCTCCATGGTGGCGTGCGCGGTGTGACCCTCTTGCCACAGGAACTCTGACGATCGCAGGAACAGGCGCGGACGAAGCTCCCATCGAACGACGTTGGCCCACTGGTTCAACAGCAACGGCAGGTCGCGGTAGCTCTGGATCCACTTGGCCATGAACTCGCCGATCACGGTTTCTGACGTCGGGCGCACCACGATGGGCTCGGCGAGCTTCTCGCCGCCCGCGTGGGTCACGACCGCGAGTTCGGGGCTGAAGCCCTCGACGTGCTCGGCCTCTTTCGAGAGGTAACTCTCGGGGATGAAGAGGGGGAAATATGCGTTCTGGGCCCCGGCCTCTTTGATCCGCGAATCTATCTCGGCCTGGATACGTTCCCAAATGGCGTAGCCGTAGGGACGGATGACCATTGTGCCGCGTACGGGGCCGTTATCAGCCATTTCCGCCTTGGCGACGACGTCTTGATACCAGCGCGGGAAGTCCTCGGCTTGTGGGGTGAGGACGTTCTGGGTTGCCACGGTGCTCCTTAGATTCGTTGCGCCAGCCTAGCCAAGGCGCAGGTCAGCTCTCGGTGCGGTGGCGAATCTGCTCGATGCGCTTTGCCGTGTGATTTGCGTCGGTGCCCTTGGCGTCGAGGAGCAACGCACGGTCGGCCGCGGCTTCAGCCTCGGCGCCCAGATCTCTCGCCGCCAGACGCGCCGCGACTCCCTCAGCGGCGATCTTCTTCGCCTCTTCGACCAGTGCCTCGACCATCTCGTCCTCGGGCACCACGCGTACGATTTGTCCCTGGATGAACAGGTGCCCGCGCTTCTTACCAGCGGCGATGCCCAGATCAGCGTGACGTGCCTCGCCCGGTCCGTTGACGACACAGCCCATCACCGCGACCTGGATGGGTAAGTTCAACTCTGCGAGCGCCGCTTGGGCCTCGTTGGCGACCTTGATCACGTCGACCTCCGCGCGTCCGCAACTCGGGCAGGCAATCAAGTCGAGGCCCTTTCGCTCACGAAGCCCGAGGGCCTCGAGGAGTTGACGGCCGGCGCGCGCCTCTTCCACCGGGTCAGCGGTCAACGAGTAGCGAAGTGTGTCGCCAATGCCCTCAGCGAGCAGGGTCGCGATGCCCGCGGTCCCTTTCAAGAGTCCTCCCGGCAAGGGACCCGCCTCGGTCACGCCCAAGTGCAACGGATGATCGAACGTCGACGACGCCAACCGGTAGGCCGCGATCATCGTCGCCACCGAGGAGGCTTTGACCGAGATCTTGACGTCGGAGAAGCCCACCTCTTCGAAGTACGCCAACTCAATGCGCGCGGACTCAACGAGCGCCTCGGGCGTCGCGCCCCCGAATCGTTCGTAGATGTCGGGGTGCAGGCTGCCCGCGTTGACGCCAATGCGAATCGGCACGCCGCGGTCACGCGCCTCGGACGCAACGAGTTTGATCTCTTGTGGCTTTCGAAGGTTCCCCGGATTGAGGCGCAGACCCTGCACCCCCGCTTCGAGGGCGGCCAGCGCCATTTCGACGTGGAAATGGATGTCGGCGACGATTGGCACGGGCGAACGTGGCACGATCTGCGCCAACCCCTCCGCCGCCGCACGCTCGTTGCAGGTACAGCGCACAATGTCGGCTCCCGCGGCGGCGAGCGCGTAGATCTGCTCAAGGGTCGCGTCGACGTTGGCGGTCTTGGTGGTCGTCATTGACTGGACCGAGATCGGGGCGTCCCCACCCACCTTCACCGACCCAACGGCGATCTGACGGGTAACGCGACGGGGGCTTAGGGCACTGGCAGTAACATCCACGCCTCTATTCTGCCGTGCCCGAGAGGACCCGAGTACGCCTAGTGGAACGGATTGGCGATGGGGTGGGCAATATCGAGGTACAGCGTGCTCGCGAACAAGACCAACAACACACTCATGAAGGCGTAGACGAACGGAGCTAACAGGTTCACGTTGGCTTGATAACGGGCGCCTCGTCGGCTGCGGAGCCGTTCGTAGGTGGCAATGGCGACGTAACCGCCGTCGAGGGGCAACATCGGCAACATGTTCAACAGTCCAACGAAGATGTTCACCGTCATCAAGATCTCGAGCAGAGTCGCCGGGCCGGACTGGGCGCCCTGGACCGCGATGCGCACAACCCCGACGATCGACTCTGGTCGCGTGGACTGTGCTACCGGGTTGTTCGCCGCCGACGGCGTGGTCACCTGATGAAAGAGACTGGAGAACTCGCTCGGCGAAAAGACGTGGACCATGGCGTGCGCCGCGGCCGCGATGGTCGAGCCAATCTGAGAGATCGACGACGGGATCGCGCCGTACCACGACGATCGCACGGTCTGCTCACCGAGTTCGACGCCGAGCAGTCCCTCGGGGGTGGACGTCGTATTGACTCGTTGCCCGTTAACCGTCAAGTTCTGGTCGTTCACGGGCGTGGCGCGCAGGGTCAGATCGCGCCCGTCGCGCAACACCTTGAGCGTCACGGTCTTGCCGGGGTTGTCGTGTACCACGTTCACGAGGATGTTCGCGTTCGAGACGACATGGCCATTGACCGCGATGATGCGATCGCCCACGTGCAGTCCGGCGACCTGGGCTGCGTTCTTCGCGTAGCCGTTCCAATGGGAGAACGCCGAGATGCCAATCGCGCTCGACGACGGCAGCCCGATGAACGCGAGCGAGGCCCACGCGAGCACGAACGCCATCACGAGGTGCATGAACGAACCCGCCGACGCGAAGATCACCTTTCGCGGGTAACTCGCTGAGCGGTACGTACGCGATTCCAATTCCGGTGCGATGTCGTCACCCCACCCCATGCCCGGGACCTTCACGTATCCGCCGAGCAGGAAGGCCCGCACGCCGTAGCGGGTCTCGCCAAAGGTTCGCGACCAGATCACCGGTCCAAAACCCACGAAGAAGTCGGTCACCTGCATGCCGGCGCGCTTGGCGGTGATGAAGTGGCCGAACTCGTGGCCCATCACCATGAAGATGATCGCGCCGATGACAACGGGTAGTGCCCATCCACCCCACATGCTCAAGACGACCACCAGTGCGATGATGCCCGCAAAGAGTGTCACCAGTGATCGAAGACCTGAAGAGCGCGTTGAGACCATTAGTGAGTGACCATACCGTGCGCGAGGCGTCGAGCAGTCGCGTCGTTGGCGAAGAGCGCCTCGAGCGACTCGAGCGGGTCTTCCTCGTACTGGTCCATCACCTGAGCGACCAAGGGAACAATCCTCGACCAGGGGATCTGATCGTTGAGAAACGCCTCGACGGCGATCTCGTTCGCCGCGGAGAGCCACGCGGGCGCAGCTCCCCCGCGACGTGCGGCTTCGTAGGCGAGGTCGAGCGCGGGAAAGACGTTGCGGTCGGGTGCTTGGAAGTCGAGACTGAAGGACCGCGTGAAGTCCAGTCGCCCCCACCCGTGCGCGAGGCGCTCGGGCGAGCCAATGCAGTACGCAATCGGCAACCTCATATCGGGCTCGGAGAGTTGCGCGATCACCGCCCCGTCCACATATTCGACCATCGAGTGCACGATCGACTGGGGATGGACCACGATGTCAACGCGTTCGGCTTCGATGCCAAAGAGCGCCGAAGCTTCGAGGACCTCGAGTCCCTTGTTCATCAGCGTCGACGAGTCAATCGTGATCTTTGGCCCCATCGACCAGGTGGGGTGCTGCAGGGCGTCAGCTTTGGTCACCTCGGCCAAGCGCTCCTTGGACCAGTCCCGAAACGGTCCCCCCGAGGCGGTGAGCAGCAGTCGTCGAACGTCGGGGTGACCGGGCTCAGTCGAGGAGCCGGCGAGACACTGGTGAATGGCACAGTGTTCGGAATCAATAGGAAGTATCTGTGCACCCTGCGTGGCGCGCACCTTTGCGACCAGTGGCGCAGCGGCGATCAGTGATTCCTTGTTCGCCAACGCCAAGCGACGACCAGCTTCGAGCGCCCCGATGGTCACGGGCAGTCCCGCAAAGCCCACGACGGCGTTGACAACGACGTCCGCGCACTGGGACAATTCGGCGAGCCCTTTGGCGCCCACCACGATCTCGGTGTGCGCACCGAGCATGCCAGAGAGGGTCCGCCGATCATCCTCAGAAACCACACCAACCCGCGCAACACCGAATTCTTTGGCTATGGCGGCGAGTTCACTCAAACGTTGACCACCCGCGATGGCGATGAGATCGAATGCGTCTGGCTCTCGACGCAAGACCTCGAGGGTCTGGGTGCCGATGGAACCAGTCGCGCCCAAGAGCGCCACCGAGCGACGCGGCGTGGACACGCTTAGCCCAGTTTGAGGACGTGAGCGAGGTAGTACACAGTCGGCAGCGCGAAGAGCAGACCATCCACTCGATCGAGCATGCCGCCGTGGCCGGGCAGTAAGGTCCCCAGATCCTTGACGCCCAGCGTGCGCTTGACCATTGACTCGAACAGATCACCGAGCGGCACCACGATCGCGACCGCGACCGCAATCTCGACGCCGTGGGTCCTCGTCCAAGGACTGATGAGGGGCAAGATGAGCGCGCCGGCGATCAGGGTCACCAGGGTGCCACCAATCAATCCTTCAATCGTCTTATTTGGCGAAAGGGACCGGTTGAGGGGACGCTTCCCCAGCCAGCGTCCGACGAACAACGCCCCCGAGTCATTGCCAACGGTGAGCACGATTGCGCCAACCAGATAGGCGAGCCCGTGCTTGTCCGGGAACGAAGAAGGTGATATCAAGAGCAGGGCGTACGACCCGAGCACGCCCACCCACGCGTAGACGAAGATGGTCGCACCAATGCCGTCAAGTACGTCGATCTTCTTCTCGGCGTTGAGATACCAGATGAAACCAAAGACCACGAGCAAGACGGTGACCGCGCCAATCGCGCCGGTACCTGTGTTGTAAGTCGCCACACCAAGGGTCAAGACCGCCACGATGCCCAGAATCGTCGCGGGGTGCGCGCCGACTATACGAAAACCCGCGTACGCTTCAGCGGCCGCGAGACCGAGTGCGAGCAGCACCATGACCGCGACCGGCAAGGTACCCGCGAGGAACACACCAAAAACGACCGCCGCGAGCAGGATGCCGGTGAACGTCGCAAGCGAAACGCTGCGTTGGCTGCTCTGGCGCACCGCTCGACCCGCGAGTGGATTCGCCTCAACGCTGCGGCGGGTTCGCTGGACGCGTGCGGGTTCGGGCTCGGGACGCGGGGGCTCTTCGAGCACCGCTTCCTCGGCGACCACATCCTCGCTCATGGAGAACTCCCACGGTCGCGCCGCCTCTTCTCGCACCTCACTGGCGAGGATTGACGCGTCGAATTGATCTTCGTGCGCCACCCAGTCAGCTTCGCCTTCGCGCCACGCGGGTGCTGGAATCGCCGCCCAGGGGTCGTCGCTCTGGGCTGCTTCTCGCGCCACCACAATGGGCACTTGTCCGGTGGGGGCGTCAGTCCAGTGCGGCAACAGCGTCGCGGGGTCTATGTAGGGCGCTTCGCTCGTGATTTCGGCCGCCAACTCGGCGCCGGTGATGGTGACACGCGAATCCGTCGAAGAGACAACGGGGTACTCCCCCGTCGTCTCTTCGCGAGAGTTTGCGTCGTCAGACTTCAAGTAGTTCCTGCTCCTTATGAGCGAGTAGCACGTCTACGGCGGCCACTTCATCTTGAGTCATCTTGTCAAGAACCTTCTCGAGTCGCTCAATATCGTCGCTCGACAAACCTTGTTCTTTCTCGAGGTTCTCGAGCTCTTGGCGCGCGTGGCGACGAACACCGCGAAGCGCC
>JABBNY010000088.1 GCA_019352095.1 Acidobacteriota bacterium | reverse complement strand
CGGCGCGAGTTGCAGGGCGCGACATCCCGCCGACGGCGAGCCCGCGATGCCCCCACGCACCGCACTACCTGTCGACACCGTACCAGCCCGTCGAGCTGACACGGTGTCATAGACGAACCCTTCGAGTCGACCATCGCGGATGAGGACGTTTCGCCGACACGCCAGTCCTTCGCCGTCGTACGCGCTCGCAGCAAAATGGCGAGGGTCAGTTGGGTCGTCGATGAGTGTGAAAAGGGGTGATGCGACATTCTCGCCTACTCGGTTCGCAAAGAATGATCGACCGTACACGACCGCCTCGCCACTCAACGCACCGCCGATAATGGCGAGCAGTGTTGCGGTGCTTCGAGGATCGAAGACCGCGGTGCCCTTCATGGAGGCGGGCTTGACGGCCCCGAGCATTCTGGTCGCCCTCGATAGAGCGTCGTGCGCCGCCACTTCGAGGTCTAATTCGTGAGGAGCACGGCCCGCCGAGAGTCCCCAGCCCGTCTGGTCGGTCTGACCGTCCGTGGCGATCGCCTCCACTGATACGAACGCTCCCGACCTCTCGTACGAGGCTCGAATTCCCTGACTCGAGACGATGGCGGCCTCGGCGACGAAATCCGAGTAGTTGGCCGCGTCGACCTGACGGATTCGAGGATCACCGCCGCGAACCATCCGCTCCAACTCGAGGGCCATGGCAATCTTCTCGTCCATGGGCGTGCTCAAGACCGACGCATCGGAGAGCTCGAGGTGGGCGCCCGCGACGCCGTCAGGCTTCGCGAATGCCACGAATTCATCTTCGGTCGCAAAGTGGGCATTATCGCGCGCTTGTTGAAGGGCGTCGACGATTGCTGCTTCGTCGAGGGACCCCGCCCACGCGGCTCCCACTCGCGCCCCACCAGCGCCGTCGCGAAGCACTCGCACACCAATGCCCGACGAGGAAGCACTCGAGAGATTCTCCACTTCTCCCTGGTAGGCCTGTATCTCGGTGTCCACTCCCTGGGACAAGTAGACCTCGACCTGCTCGTCCCCTCGCGCGGCGTCAAGTATCCGTTCGGCGCGTGCCATCAGTTCACTCATGCTGCGGTCCCTCCGATTGTGACACCGGTCAGTCGCATTGTGGCCTGGCCAGTGCCCACGGGCACCGACTGACCATCCTTGCCGCACGTGCCAGGGGTCATTGAGAAATCGTTGGCCACTGCGTCAACGCGCTGGAGTATCTCGGGGCCGTTGCCAATGAGGTTGCAGTCTCGAAGCGGCGCAGTGATCTTGCCGTCTTCGATGAGAAAGGCGGCGGTCATGCCGAATACGAAATCACCAGTAGCGGTGTTGACCTGGCCACCGCCCAATTGAGCGACATAGACGCCTCGCGGAGTCTGGGCCACGATCTCGTCGGCATCGGCGTCCCCCTCGAGCAGATAGGTGTTGGTCATGCGCACCATTGGGAGGTACTGATAACTCTGGCGTCGACCATTCCCCGATGAGGAGCGACTGGACTTTCGCGCACGTAAGTGGTCCCACATGTAGTCGGTCAATACGCCGTTCTCTATGAGTACGTTGCGCGCGCCTGGCTGACCTTCGTCATCAATCGCGAGATAACCCCATTCGCCCTCTACGGTCCCATCATCAACCAGGGTGACGAGCGGACTGGCGACTTGTTGGCCAACTTTGCCCGCGTACACCGACGCATTCTTCAAGATCGCATCCGCCTCCAGACCGTGACCACAGGCCTCATGGAACAAAATGCCCCCGGAACCGCCCGCGAGGACCACCGGAAGATCCCCTGAAGGGGCTGGACGGGCGTCAAGCTTGGTGAGTGCCTGATGGGCCGCTCCTCGAGCAGCCTCTTCGATCGCCTCCATCGTCAGCAATTCGAAGCCGCGAGTTCCCGCAACCGGCCGGTAGCCGGTCTGCATGCCCGCATCCCCACTCGCCACACACGAGATGTTGAAACGAGTTCGCACTTGATGGTCTGAAGCGAACACGCCTTCAGAATTGGCAACGAGGAAGTGGCGCACGGAGTCGCCAAGGGCCACCTGCACCTGGGTGATTGATGAACCCTGCGAGCGAGCAACGTCATCGGCGTATCGCAGTAACTCGATCTTCTTGGCCTTGTCGACGTCCTGGGGCAGGATCAGCGCCCGTGAGGGAAAATCGCGCACGGGACCGAGGGCGATTTCTCGAACCCCACCCCCACCCTCTCGAGCAACCGCCGCGGCGGCTCGAGCTGCGCTGACGAGTCCTTGCTCGGACAGGTCGGCGGTATGTGCGAAGCCGGTGGTCTCGCCCACGACAACTCGAATGCCCGCCCCACGATCTCGCCCCGAACTCAACTCTTCTACCCGTTGCTGATCAAGCATCGCGGAGGACGTTCTACGATCTTCGACAAAGACCTCAGCAAATTCCCCGCCGCGACTTAATGCCTCGCCGAGCGCGCGCTCGACAATATCCTTGGCTACCAAAGTGTCAGACATGAGTTTCAGCGTATCGTCCGATCAACCCGTACCTCGCAGCCTCAAAGCCAACACGCGTGCACACGACGAAATGATCGCGGATGGTGAGTGTCCTACGTACGGCGTCGAGACTCGCACCCCTGATCTTGAGGTCAGATTGCGAGCCTAACGGCGGTAAGGTCAGGAGAGAAGTGTACGCGACTCGAAATGATTCCTCGATGATTTTGACTCACCGTAAATGAAGGAGAGTACATGAGTGACACTGAGAGCGGTGGTGGACCGACCCCGGCTGCGAGCAACGCACAGAAGCAGAACCAACCAGCCAGAGAGCGTCGACCAGCCATGGCGGTACTTCTGATCGTTGTCGTCCTCGCACTTGTTGTGAGCACCATAAGTGTCGCCAGTGTGGCGTTCACCCGCACCACGTCTTCGAAGTCCCCCTCGACCATCACGGTCACTGGCTCGGGCACCGCCAAGGGCACCCCCGATACCGTAAACTTCCAAATCGGAGTAAGCACCGTTGCCAAGAACGCAGTCGATGCCTTAAGCCAGAACAGTGCACGAGTCGCACGCCTCATCACCAGTCTCAGGTCGAGTGGCGTCGCCAAGAACGACCTACAGACCTCAGACCTCAACATCTATGCGAACTACGACAACAAGGGCAACATCACGGGTTTCACCGCATCTAACAACCTCAATGTCATCATGCACTCGATCAAGGGCGCCGGCGCCGCAATTGACGCTGGCGCACGTGCCGCCGGAAATGGGGTCCAACTCAACGGACTTTCCTTCTCTATCTCCAATGACTCCACGTTGCTGAAGAAAGCTCGTGTCGCCGCGATGCGCAATGCGTACCTCGAGGCATCTCAGGTCGCCCGGGCCGGCGGAGCCCAGATTGGATCGATCCTTCGAATCACCGATCAAGAAAATGCCGCATCACCGCCGGTGATTTATAAGACCTTCGCGCCAACCGCCTCGGGCGTCAATGCGGTACCACTCCAAGCGGGCAGCCAATCGGTCAACGTCCAGGTGAGCGTGGTCTACGCGCTCAAGTAAGGGACCACTTGGCGAGCCACACCGCCACTGATCAGGTCGTCCTGAACCTCGACGCGCGCAGTTCCCCGGAGGTTTCACGTTTTCCAGAACTAGGCTGGCACAGTGATTCTGCCGTCAATTGAAACACCCGCCGATCTCCAAGGACTCTCCTACAAAGAGCTCCACCAACTCAGTGCCGAAATACGAGAATTCATCATCTCTACGGTAAAGACCACAGGTGGCCACCTTGGATCGAACCTCGGCGTAGTGGAATTGACACTGGCACTCCACCGCGTTTTCGAATCCCCAAAGGACATTTTCCTCTGGGACACCGGTCACCAGTCGTACGTCCACAAGCTCCTCACGGGTCGCCGCTACGGATTTAAAGGGTTGCGCCAGCGAGGTGGTATCTCGGGATACCCGAACCGCTCCGAGAGCGAGCACGACTGGATTGAATCGTCGCACGCCTCGACGGCGCTCTCGTACGCACACGGCCTCTCAGTCGCGCTCGAGCAGAAGAAAGAACTCATTGGCCGCGGTGGAAACCGCCACGTGGTCGCCATCGTCGGTGACGGTTCGCTCACCGGCGGCATGGCCTATGAAGCCCTCAACAACCTCGGCGTGTCAAATCAGCGCGTGGTGATCGTACTGAATGACAATGGCCGCAGTTACGCACCTACCATCTCCAAACTCTCAGCGTCACTGACGTCGCTGCGCTTGAACAAGACCTACCTGACCTTGCGCGACCGATTGCGACGCCTCGTACCCAGACTTCCTCGCGTGGGCAAGGCGGCGTATCTCGGCATCGACGGTTTCACCTCAGTGGTTCGCGAGATGGTGACCCCACATACGTTCTTTGAGAACCTCGGGGTTCGCTACATTGGCCCGATCGACGGACACAACATCGAGTCGCTCGAGGCAGTCCTCACCAACGCCGCACAGTGGGATGGCCCAATAGTGGTACACGTGCTGACCGAGAAGGGACGTGGCTACGAGCCTGCGACCCAGGACAATCTCAAGATGCACGACTACAAACTCCCCCCGAAGTTGAACGATGAAGAAGTGCCCCAGCAATCGTTCACCCAAGCGTTCTCCGACGCTTTGATCGCACTCGCGAGCGCCGATGAACGCATCGTCGCGATCACCGCCGCCATGGCTGGTCCGACGGGGCTCCTCGGTTTTCAAGAACGCTTTCCCAAGAGATTCTTCGACGTCGGCATCGCCGAGCAACACGCGGTGACCGCTGCGGCCGGCATGGCTATGGGTGGCTTGAAGCCAGTGGTGGCGGTGTATTCGACCTTCTTCTCTCGCGCGTTCGATCAGGCGCACCTCGACGTTGGTCTGCTCAATCTGCCCGTAGTCTTCGTCTTTGACCGCGCTGGCATCACGGGCGACGACGGTCCAAGTCACCACGGCACCTTGGACATGGCGCTCTGTCTGGCGATCCCGAACGTCACTATCTTCGCCCCGTCCAGCGGCGCGGAGGTCGCCGAGATGTTGACGACCGCGCTATCCATGTCGACCCCAACCGCGATTCGCTTTCCGAAAACCTTGCCACAGCCCTTCGACGCGACGATCGGCGAAGGGCTTCTCTCACGAAAGGTGGTCAGCGGCGACGGTTCGCTATGCGTACTGGCAGTGGGCAAGATGGCGCCGACAAGCTACGAAGCACTGCGGCTCATGGGGCCCGACGGCGCAAGCGTGACGCTCTACGACGTGCGCGTGCTGCCACCCGACCCGGCCATGATCGACGACGCTCTCGCCCACCAACGCATCATCACCATCGAAGACGGGACCCGCCACGGAGGCGCCGGTACGCTCATGGTCTCAGCAATACGCAACCGCGCACAAGAGTTGAACTTGGCGTTTCCCACAACCCGCATATTGGGCGTACCGCGGGCATATCTTGAACACCATCGTCCCGATGCACTTCTCGGCGAGATCGGCCTTGACCCCGAGGGTTTGGCCGGGGCCTTCAGCCGACTCTTGAATAACGAACCGGAATTTCCCCGCCCACTACCCGAGGCTCCACGCCCCCATTATTTCTAGGTGCAGTGCGGGCCGTCGGGCCCGGTACATTGACTAGATGGCATTCGAGATTGAAAAGACCGAAGACGAATGGCGCGCAACGCTCGACCCTGAGCGCTTCGCGGTCCTACGCCGTGCCGCCACCGAAGCACCGTTCACTGGTTCGCTGTTGCACGTGGATGACGAGGGGGTCTTTCGATGCGGCGGATGCGGACAACGTCTCTTTACGAGTGCCCAGAAGTTCGACTCGGATTGCGGATGGCCGAGCTTCGACGAGTGTGAACCGGGGACAATCGTCGAACGTGTGGACCGCTCCCTCTTTCGCGAGCGTACCGAGATCCTGTGCTCGAAATGCGGGGGGCATCTCGGTCACGTCTTTAACGATGGTCCGACCCCAACGGGACTTCGCTACTGCGTCAACTCGCTCGCCATTGACTTCGAAAGCGCCGAGGGCTAAACGTCGAGGAAGCGTCGGATTGCGATCGCCGAGCCGACCGAGCCGATCGCCACTCCCACGATGAGCACCACGGCGTTGGTGCCGATCAAAGCGTTCGTATCGAGTTGAAACTCATTATGGAGTGGATACCAGGTGTGAAGCGCCGTCACCGCAAGAATCGCGACCACCGATCCAAGAAGACCCTGGATGAAACCTTCGGTGATGTAGGGAATGCGAATGAACCAATTGGTGGCGCCCACCAGCTTCATGACCGAGACTTCGCGCCGGCGCGAGAAAATGGCCATTCGGATCGTATTGAGGATCAAGACCGTCGCCGAGAGCAACAACACACCAGCCAGCGCCAAGAACACAATCTGGATGATACGAATGGCGTGATTCATCTCACGGATCTGCTGCTCGGGGGCGGTGACGCTATAGACACCGGGTTGGTTCTTGAAGGTTGACTCGACAATGAATGCGTCGGCGGGCACGGTGGGAACGCATCGAAACGATGAGGGCATCTGAGCGACTGTCAACACCGACCATTCCGATTGCGGGAGAAGTTGCTTGGCTTCGGCAAAGTCCTGGGCCTGGGTGTAATAGGTGCACTTCTTCACAATCGGCATGCTCGCCAATTGGCTCTGCACGCTCGAAATTTCGTTTTGAGACGCCGTTGGCTCCATCCACACCGTGACGCGCGTGCCCTGCTGCCAACGGGCCGACGCCTGGGCCGCACTTTGCTTTAGGAGAAGGGCCGAGCCAACCAGTGACAGTGACACCGCCACGGTCAAGACCGCAGCAATCGTCATCATGCGATTGCGCCAGAGGTTGCTGAGCGTCTCTTTTAGTGCGTAACGAAAATAGACGCGCATTACAACACGGCACCTTCGTCGACGCCGTACACACCGCGAACCTGGTCACGAATCATTTCGCCGCGGTCGAGTTCAATCACGCGTCGTCGCATCCGGTCGACCAACGCCTTGTCGTGCGTGGCCATGACGACCGTGGTGCCGGTGCGATTGATGCGCTCGAGCAACGCCATGATCGATTCGGAGTTCGCCGGGTCAAGGTTGCCAGTCGGTTCGTCGGCGAGAAGGATCAATGGCCGGTTGACGAACGCGCGAGCCACAGCGACACGCTGCTGCTCACCGCCCGACAATTCGCCAGGCAAGTTCCGGGATTTATCGGCCAGACCCACAAGGTCGAGGATCTGAGGAACTTGACTTTCGACGGTTGATCGCGGGCGGCCGATCACCTCGAGGGCGAAGGCCACATTCTCGAAAACAGTCTTATTGGGGAGCAGGCGGAAATCTTGGAAGACGCAGCCAATATTGCGACGAAGATAGGGCACACGCCACTTGGGAAGATCGCCTATGTCGCGACCGGCTTCCAAGATTCGACCCTGGTCGGGCAACTCCTCTCGCAAGAGCAGTCGCAGGAACGTCGTCTTGCCCGACCCCGAAGCGCCAACCAAGAACACAAACTCGCCCTTTTCAATATCGAGCGAGATGTCCTTAAGCGCGGGCGTGCCGTTCTTATACGTCTTGGAGACGTTCTCAAATCGAATCACGGCAACACCCCCTTGGGTTCACTGGTATCAGTGCCACGGCACTCGAATCTACGTAGCAATTATTCTAGTTTGGCATTCGTCATATCCAACGTCACGAAAATGCGTTAGTTACAGGACTTCGTGATTTCTTATGAACGTGCGCGCTGACGACGCAGTTCTGCTTCCATGAATTCATCGAGATCGCCGTCGAGCACGGCCTCAACATTGCCGGTCTCGAAGTCCGTACGATGATCCTTCACCAACTGATACGGAGCCTGCACGTAACTTCGAATCTGTGAACCCCAGGCATTGTCGCCACGATTTCCGCTGAGCGCGTCCATCTGCGCCTGACGCTCGGCGCGAGCGCGCTCGGCGAGCTTGGCTTCGAGAATCTGCATTGCGCGCGCGCGGTTCTGATGTTGACTTCGCTCGTTCTGACAGCTCACGACGATGCCCGAGGGGATGTGCGTGATACGAATTGCGGAATCGGTTTTGTTGACGTGCTGGCCGCCCGCTCCTGAGGAGCGGTAGGTGTCTACGCGCAAGTCTTTCTCATCGATGTCGACCTCGCCAGCGTCATCATCAAGCAGCGGGGTTATCTCCATGCTCGCAAAGCTCGTCTGACGACGTGCTTGAGAGTCGAAAGGGCTTATACGCACGAGTCGGTGGACGCCCCGTTCCGATGAAAGCCATCCGTACGCGAATCGACCCTTCACGATGAAGGTCGCAGAAAGAAGACCCGCCTCGCCACCCTCGGTGGCCTCGTCAACTTCAACCGCGAAGCCGCGCCGTTCGGCCCAGCGCGAATACATGCGCATCAGCATCTCAGTCCAGTCTTGGGCGTCGGTACCGCCAGCACCCGCGTGCAGTTCAACGATGGCGTCATTCTCGTCGTAGGGCCCACTGAAGAGGCTCTGCGTTTCGAGCGCAGCTATCTTCTGTTCGAGCTGCGCCACGCTCGCAGAGAGTTCGTTGAGCAGCGACCAATCAGCCTCCCCGGCGACGAGAGATTCACGGGAGAATTCTGCGAGGACCTGCGCATCATCAATCGCGCTGCGAAGCCCATCGAACATCTCAAGATCGTTCGACAAGCGACCAAGTTCGGTCGTGACTTCACGTGCGTGATCCTGGTCGTTCCAGAGCAATGGATTCGCCGCCGCCTCACTCAACTCCTCGTGTCGCGCTCGGCTCTCGTCGATCTTCAGATAATCGCGCGCCGCAGCCCACCGCGCCTCGAGTTCTTCGAGGGCGCTGGTGGCATCACGAAGCGCGTTTTCCGCCTTAGGGTCGGCCATGGCACTGCTTGAATTTACGGCCAGAACCGCACCAGCACGGATCATTACGCCCGATCTTGTCACCCTCCTTGGGTGCAGGCTTGGCCGTCGTGCGATGCACCGGCAATTCCGTCGCACCAGGCGCAACTTCGTTCACGTTGGTGAGAGCATTCTCGAGGCCCTCATCGGCGTCACTTTCGACGGGCTGGGTCTCGACGTGTGTGATGTAGCGCACGTAATCGTTGTCGACCGCAACGAGCAGGTGCTCGAACATTACGTAGCCCTCTTTTTGCCACGCCGTCAACGGGTCTTGCTGAGCGACCTGGCGAAGGTGGATGCCGTCGCGCAAATAGTCCATGTCTGACAAGTGGTCACGCCAACGTTGGTCGAGGATCTGCAACATGACGTCGCGTTCGATCTCCTTAGCTGTCTCGACGCCACCAGGAAAGTCCTCGCACTTCTTCTCGTACTGGCTGACCGCTTCTTCGACGACCACCGCCACCACGTCATCACGATCCTCGTACGCACTCAGTTGTTCGACGCTCAGCGTTGTCGGGTAGTACGTCTGGAGTTCATTGAGGAGAAATGGCAAGTCCCAGTCTTCTGCGAAGTCCCCACCCAGCTGATTCTCCACAAACGTGGTCAGCGTCTCTTCGATCAGCGCGATTGTCGCGTCATGGATGTCTTCGCCGTCGATGACTTGCTGACGACGACCATAGATCACCTTGCGCTGCTCGTTCATGACCTCGTCGTACTTGAGGACGTCCTTACGGATCTCGGCATTTCGACCTTCGACCGTGTTCTGGGCACGCTCGATGGCGCGCGACACCATCTTCGCCTCAATGGCCTCGTCGTCGGGCATCGTGCGGTCCATGACCCACGAGACTGCGCCCGTCGCGAAGAGTCGTAGGAGTTCGTCTTCGAGCGACAAGAAGAACCGGCTCTCACCGGGGTCTCCCTGACGCCCAGAACGACCGCGCAACTGGTTGTCGATGCGTCGAGAATCATGTCGTTCGGTTCCAAGAACGTACAGTCCACCAAGGGCACGCACCTCATCGCCCTCGGCTTGACAGATCGGGGCGAACGTGGCTAACGCCGCTTGATACGCGGCGTCATACTCTTCACTACCTGGCTGCAAACCGCGGCTCTGCGCTTCGCGAGCGGCCAGGCCCTCGGCGTTGCCACCCAAGATTACGTCCACACCACGACCAGCCATGTTGGTCGCCACCGTAACGGCGAACTTTCGACCGGCCTGCGCCACAATTTCCGCTTCTCGAAAGTGTTGCTTGGCGTTCAAGACTTCGTGCACGACGCCCGCCTTGGAGAGCTCTCGCGAGAGCAACTCTGATTTCTCAACTGACGCCGTACCGAGAAGGACGGGCTGGCCCTTCTCGGTACGTTGGCGAACCTCGTCGACGATCGCCTTGAACTTGGTGGCTTCAGTCTTGAAGATGAGGTCTGGCTGATCGATGCGCGTGAGGGGTCGGTGGGTTGGGATTGGTACGACAGAGAGGGCGTAGGTGTTGCCGAACTCCCCCGCTTCAGTCTCGGCGGTACCGGTCATACCCGCCAACTTCTCGTACAGACGGAAATAGTTCTGCAGGGTCACCGTGGCCCACGTGTGGTTCTCTTCTTGGATGCGCACGCGCTCCTTGGCTTCGACAGCCTGATGGAGCCCGTCCGACCAACGCCGTCCATCAAGGGTTCTGCCAGTGAATTCGTCCACGATCTTCACAACGCCGGCGTCAACCAGATAGTCCTTGTCGCGGTGGAACAATTCCTTGGCCCTAAGGGCCTGTCCCAACTGGTGCACGTAGTTCGTCGCCACCGCGTCGTACAAGTTGGTGACGCCCAGAAGCTTCTCGACCTTCTCAATGCCCGCTTCTGTCGGTACGACGGTCTTCTTCTCCTCGTCAACCTCGTAATCCACGTCACGCGACAGCGAGCGAACGATCGAGGCGAATTGGTAGTAGAGCTTGGTCACGTCCGACGCCGGGCCTGAAATGATCAGTGGCGTACGCGCCTCGTCGATCAAGATCGAGTCGACCTCGTCGACGATTGCGTAGTGGTG
>JABBNY010000087.1 GCA_019352095.1 Acidobacteriota bacterium | reverse complement strand
CGATCTTACGGACTGTGCAGACCGTGGGCGTAGTGGTGGCCGGTGACGCGCATGCCCGTCGAGCGCAGGCGACTCTCGAGCACGGAGCGACGGTAGATGCGAATATGGCCACCGGGCACGTTGTGGTACTCATCGGACAAGGCCCAGTTGAGGAGTTCGGGGCCAAATCGCGGCACCGTGATTGCCATGGTCCCACCCGCACGAAGCACGCGGGTGAGTTCGCGCATCGCAGCGTGGTCGTCGGGGATGTGCTCGAGGACCTCGGAGCAGATCACCCGATCAAACGTGCCATCGGGGAATGGCAGGTGCAGCGCGTCGCCCTGGACCGCAGCCGTGCGTAGTGAAGGATCCTTCAGCTCGCCAGCCTCGAGCATCGCGGCGAACGTGGCGGCCACGCCTTGGACCTCGTCTCGCCCCGCGTCCAGCGCCACCACGTTGGCTCCTCGACGTGCGGCCTCGAACGCGTGTCGACCGAAACCACACCCCAAGTCGAGCACGGTGTCACCACTACGCAACTTCAATTGGTCGTAATTCGCAGTCAGCATCAGTCGAAGTCCATCGCCGCGGGCAGGGGTGCATTGTTGAGAATCGCGTCGTAACACGCCGCGGTCCCTCGTGCGGTGACCTGCCACGTGAATCGCTCGATCACCCGTGCACGACCATTGGCGCCCAGACGTGCTGCGAGTTCGGGTTCATCAAGGAGGCGGCGGATGGCGTTCACGAGCGCGTCGGGATTATTGGGCTCGACGAGGAGACCGGTCTCCTCGCTCGTGCCCACCACCTCAGGAAGCGCGCCACCGGTCGTCGCGACGACCGGGACCGCACAGCTCATTGCCTCGATTGCGGGAAGTGAGAACCCCTCGTACAGACTCGGCACGATCGCCACCTCGGCCTCGCCGTACAACCGTGCGAGTTCCTCGTCGCTCACGCCCGAGATCGCCGTGACGATGTCGGTGAGCCCGAGACGATCCAGAGCCATCGCGACCCGACCCTTGGCCCGGGGCTTTCCAATCACGATCAGGTCGATCTCGCGCTCGACACGCAACTTCGCAATCGCCTCGAGCAGTGGCACGAGTCCCTTCATCGGCACATCGGAACTCGAGGTCACCATCAGGCGACCCTTCTTCTTCACCACGGTGTCGTAGGGCCGAAAGACCGTATGGTCGACCCCCACCGGCACCACCGTGAGACGCTCGAGGGGCACCTTCATCTGGGCGTTGATGTCGACCTTCGAATTGTGCGAGACCGTGAGGACCGCCGGCAATTGCTTGACCACCCGCACCTGCATTCGCAAGAAGCCGAACCAGCGACGCGTCGTGACGCGTTTTGAGAACGTCTCGGCGTGGTCGAGCGCGATTGAACGATCGACCGTGATCGGGTGATGCAGCGTCTCAAGCAGCGGCCACCCGTCACGGTGGAGTTTCAAAATCCCCGGACCCATGCACTGGTTGTCGTGGATGATGTCGAAGTCGCCTCGACGATCCTTCAAGATCTTGTGGATGCGCATCGAGTACGCCAAGGGCTCCCCGAAACCGGCGCTCAACATGACGGCGAACTCCGCCAGATCAGCCGCCGACGTGAACTCCGAACGAGCGGGGATGCGAAAGGGGTCGGGATCTCGATACAGGTCGAGTCCGCGCACTGGCGTAAAGCCCACACCCTCATCGAGTTCGGGCCATGGTGGACCCGAGAAGACCTCGACACTGTGGCCAAGATTCACTAATTCGCGCGTCAGATGGCGCGTGTAGACACCCTGACCACCGCAACGGGGATTCCCTCGATAGACGAGGAACGCGATCCTTGATTTTCCGGGGGCCGGCGGGCGAGCGGGGATGCGCTCGGGCACCGTGATTGCCTTGGAGAGAGCCCACGATGCCTTCGTGTCATGAATGGTCTGGCGCAGGGTTCGAGACACGGTCCAACTTTCGGATTCGGCAAAGTTCTCAATTCTCCCCCAAATCACAACAAGGCACAAATGCCGCCTCACCGGCCCTCTCAAGATGACTACGCTGCCATCTATGGATCTCACCTACCCAGTTGAAGCAGAAACGTTCCGTTCAGAAATCCGTTCGTGGCTCAAAGAGAACTTGCCCGCGGGCTGGTTCGAACCAGGATTCACTCTCGGCGACGCTGAGCGCAAAGAGTTCAACCGCACTTGGACCGACAAGCTCTTCGCGGGTGGATGGATCTGCGCGGGCTGGCCCGTCGAATACGGCGGCAAGGGTCTCTCACTCCTGCAGCAAGTGGTCTTGAACGAAGAGTTCGCCACCGCGGGCGCGCCAATGCGCGCCGACTTTTTCGGTGACACACTCGTTGGCCCGACGATTCTGCAATGGGGCAGCGAGGAGCAGAAGAAGGAGTTCATCCCGGGTATCTTGCAGGGCAAGATCGCGTGGTGCCAGGGTTTCTCCGAACCCAACGCCGGTAGTGACCTCGCCAGCCTCAAGACCTCAGCCATCCTCGACGGCGACGAATGGGTGATCAACGGTCAAAAGGTGTGGACGACCCAGGCCCAACACGCTGACTACGTGTTCCTCATGACCCGCACCGACCCCGACGCGCCCCAGCACGCGGGCATCAGCTATCTCCTCGTACCCATGCACCAAGACGGGGTCGAGGTGCGCCCGATAACCCAGGTCGATGGATCGGCCGAGTTCAATGAGGTCTTCTTCACCAACGCGCGCTGTCCCAAGGGCAACGTGGTCGGTGGCGTCAACAACGGGTGGAAGGTCGCGATGACGACCCTCGGCTTCGAGCGAGGATCGTCCTCGACCACCGGGTATCGCCGCTTCTTGAAGGAGTGGGAGACCATTGTGCGCGAAGCCAAGCGGCTCGACAAGAACAACGACCTTCGCGTGCGCGACGATCTGGTCAAAGCGTGGTCAAAGGTGAAGATCATGGAGATCAACGGCTACCGGTCCTTGACCGACTCACTGAACGGCACCCACAACGCGGCCCTGCTCGGCGCGTGCAACAAGATGTTCTGGTCCGAAGCTCACCGCTCGAGCATGGAGCTGGCCCTCGACATCTTGGGCATGGAAGCCCAGATCCTCACCGGTAAGGGTGACGCCGAGCCGACCCTGGGTAATCGTCGAGGGCGTGCGGACTACCCGGTCTCTGAGTTGCAGGCTTCCTTCTTCTTCTCTCGCTCCGAGACCATCTGGGGTGGCACCGCTGAGATCCAGCGCAACATCATTGGTGAACGGGCGTTGGGCTTGCCGAAGGAACCAAAACCACAGCACGCCTGACCCGAGAACGACGTCGCGCGAGCGCCCCTGCGAGAGGATTGCTACAGGGCGCGATAGCGCGGCACGTAGCCACCCGCGCCCAGTGACATCGAGTCTTCGGTGTCAATCGAGTCATCAAGGCCACCAATGACCTCGGTCACCCACGTCAAGCGGTCGGTGAGGATCCTCGTAACGCCCCCTTGGAGCGTGTCAGTTGATATCGCGCAACTCGAACATGCGCCACCTAGTTGCACCTCGACCACACCGGTTTCGACGTCGGCGCGGATTAGCACCAAATCACCACCGTCAGCCTGCACGGCCGGTCGCATGAGGTCCAGCAACGAATTGAGGGCCTTCAGGCGGCTCGAACGCTCTTGGTCTGTCAGTTCACTCACTCCCCTAGTCTGCCGCGCGAAAGCCAAGACGTGACCACGAGGGCAACAATGGCTACGATTTGCCAGATGACACCCGAGACTCGTATCGATCCGAGCACCATCGACCTGTCGGACCTCGAGTTCTGGCGCCAACCGTGGTCGTATCGAGAAGCGGCATTCGCCACGCTTCGACGCGAGGCGCCCATCACCTTCTACGATGAGCCCGTCATCGAGGGGACGTCGATCGAACTGCCGCGCGGCGCCGGGTACTACGCACTCACGCGCCACCGCGACGTCGCGAGCGCCTCACGGCATCCCGATATCTTCCTCTCGGGTCCCGGCGCTGTTTCGCAGATGGACCTGCCTCCCGAGATGGTCGAGTACTTCTCCGGCATGATCTCGACCGACAACCCCAAGCACGCTCGATTGCGTCGCATTGTTTCGAACGCGTTCAACCCGCGCAACGTCCGAGCGGTCGAGGATTCCATCGAACGAGTCGCCGATGAAGTCCTCACGCGGGCCATGTCGAACGGCACCGGCGACTTCGTCACCGATATCGCCGCCCCGTTCCCCCTGGAGATCATCTGCACCATGATGGGCGTTCCTCCCAGCGAGTACTCCACGGTGCTCAAGTGTTCGAACATCATCCTCTCGGCGGGTGACCCCGAACTCGTGCCCGAAGGCACCGATCCGATCCTCGCATTCCTCGAAGCCGGAGGTACCTTGACTGCGATCATGGAGGAACTTGGCGCGTACCGGCGCGAACACCCAATCGACGACATCACGAGCGCACTCGTGAACGCCGAGATTGAATCAGAAAAGCTGACCCAACAAGAACTCGCGTCGTTCTTCGTGCTCTTGGTCACCGCGGGCAACGAGACAACGCGAACGGCGATCGCTCACGCGCTCAATGCCTTCAATGAATTCCCCGACCAACAGCGCCGCTGGGCGGACGACTTTGAGGGCCTCGCCAAGACCGCGACTGACGAGATCGTTCGATGGGCCTCGCCGGTGATCTGGATGCGACGTACTCTGGCCCAGGACCACACGCTCTCGGGCTTCGACCTCAAGGCGGGTGACAAGGTGCTCCTCTTCTACAATTCGGCGAATCGCGATGAAGAGGTCTTCGATAATCCCTACCAGTTCGACCTCTCGCGTACCCCAAATGAGCACTACGGCTTTGGCGCCCCGGGTCCCCACTTCTGTCTGGGTGCGCACCTCGCGCGACGTGAGATCACGGTCATGTGGCGTGAACTGCTGCGCCGTGCCCCTAGTGTTCACGCAACGGGCGCACCCTCACACTTGGCGTCGAGTTTCGTGAACGGCATCAAGCACCTGCCCTACAGTTTTTGAGGCGATTACGATTTTCGCGCTTCAACCGCTTCGTCGAACGCACGAAGGGCCCTCGGGCCCCACACCGTGGCCGGACCGCCGTTCATTGAAATGGCCACACCGATCGCCTCGGCGACCTGCTGACGAGTGGCGCCTTCACGAACCGCGCCTCGCGTGTGTGAGACGATGCAGCCGTCACATTCACGGGTGATTGCAACCACCAACGCCAGCAATTCTTTGAATGAGCTTGGGAGTTCTCCGGCGCTGAGTGCCGCACGCGACATCTCCGCGTAACTCTTTAGTACATCGGGAATCATCGCGCGCAACTCGAGCGCGGGTTGACGCAGTTCTTCACGAACTTCATTACTGCTCTTCATAACCACCTCCACAGTGCAGCGTAGCGAGCGGTGTCGCCCACTCCACACCGTCGCTCGAAACGACACGACCTCCTTAAGATGAGTAGGTGAGCGTAATTGATGATCTTGTGTCCCATAACCGTGACTACGTTGCCCGTCACGGTCATCGCGAGATGCCGACCACACCGCAGTTACACCTCGCGGTGTTGACGTGCATGGACTCGCGTCTCGACCTCTTTGGTGCGCTGGGTCTCGAACTCGGCGAAGTCCACCTCATTCGAAACGCGGGGGGCATCGCGAGTAACGATGCCGTGCGGTCGTTGTTGCTCAGTCAGCGGCTCCTCGGCACCGAGTCCATCATGGTGATTCATCACACGAGGTGTGGCCTCGAGGCCTTCGACGAAGAGACGCTCCAGAGCGAACTCGAAGCGGAGTTCGGCGAGCGGCCCCCGTTTCGACTCGGGGCGTACCGCGACGTTGACGCCGACGTCCTCAGCACCGTCGAGACCCTTCGACGCAGTCCCTTCGTCAACGACACCGAGATTCGAGGTTTCGTGTTCAACGTGGACGATGGCGACCTACGTGAGGTCCCCACGCACCAGTAGCTTCTTGAAGCCTTGACTGGTCAACTCGAAGCCGTTTCGCACGTAGAAACGGTGCGCGTCGTGTCGCACATTTCGACTCGTCAACTGCAGGCGATAGCACCCGCGCTCGCGGGCGAGTTCCTCGGCGCGCGCGAGCATCATCGCGCCGATGCCGCGGCCGCGCATATCGCTTCGCACGTGGACGCTCTCGAGTTCCGCGCACCATCCACCAGTGTGCTGGAAGTGCGGAAAGACCATCAACTGGCACACCCCCACGACCTCATCGCCCCTCGACGCCACCAACACCTCACCCAATCGCTGACGCGTCTCGAGAACGGCCGCCCAGTAGGCCTCGGTCTGCTCAGGGTGCTCCACGTCAAGGCTGAGCGAACCGTCGTGCACGAGTTGCGCCGCCGCCCTCAGCTCATCGTGCGCAATAGGACGGACGAGGACGTCGCTAGTCACGCGGATCAATCGGTGTCAACACGCCCATACTCTGCTCGACGATCTGTGCGGCATCGAGACAAAGGTCTTCTCGAAATGAGTCACCGATGATCTGGACGCCGGTCGGCAGTCCGTTGGCGACACCCGTTGGCACGCACACCGCTGGTAGCCCGAGGACGTTCGCGGGCAGTACGAAGCGCACCCGCTCGATAACACTCATCGCCGACTCGGCACTCTCGATGTCAAATCCGTGGGGGAACGGCGGCTCGGTCCACGTTGGACCGACAATCAGTGGATACTTCGATTGGAACTCTCGCCACGTCGAGGCCACGCCGTAGCGAAACTGGTGCATCGCATAGAGCGACTCGGGGGTCGAAGGTGACGAGAGTAACGACGTCAACTCAAGGAACCTCCGCCCACCCTCACCCAGGAGTGACTCGAACATCGGTCGCTCAACCTCGAGACAGGTCATCATGAGTTCGCTCCACGCGAAATAGGCCTCGAACAACTTGGGTGGCTCAAGTTCTTCGACTTCGTAGCCCACCTTCTCGAGCGCCTTTCCGGCGCTGCGTACGGCGTCGGCGATGGCCGGGTCCGTCGTACCGCCGCTCGGCGAAGGCACCAGTGCCACGCGCCGTGGCGCGACGGGGCCCTCCAGAGGTGCGCTAAGCGATTGGGGATCCGAGCGGTGCGCACCCATGACGGCCTCGAGTCCAATGCGCAGGTCGCCCACGTGGCGCGCGAGGACACCTTCGACCAACATGACCTGACTGTTGATCGGCATGTCAATGAGTGATGACCGATTGCCCTGGGGCACACGACCGCGCGATGGCTTGATCGACGCAATGCCGCACGCGAACGCCGGATTGCGAAGTGACCCCCCGATGTCGTTACCCAGACCAATCGGGCTCATCCCTGAGGCAATGGACGCCGCCTCGCCACCCGACGAACCCGCCGCCGTGTAGCCGTGGCGCCAAGGATTGTGCGTCGCACCGTAGAGCGACGACTCCGTGTTGACCCGAAGTCCAAGGTCCGGCATGTTGGTTCGCGCCAGGGCCACCGCACCCGCGAGGCGCATGCGCTCGACGGTGGGGGCGTCGCTCGAAGCCATGACGTCCTTCATCGCGGTGGTGCCTTGGGTCGTGGTGTAACCCGTGACGTCGATATTGGTCTTGATGGTGAAGGGGACGCCGTGCAGGGGACCGAGTGGTGCGCCCGCGTACTGCTTCGAATCTGCCTCGTCAGCCGCGCGTCGCACTTCGTCGGCGCGCACCTCGACGATTGCGTTGAGGGCGCCGTTCACAGCCTCGATTCTTTCGAGATGGGCGTCAATCACCTCGCGTGACGTGACCTCGCCGGCCCGGATCATGCTCACGAGCGACGCCGCCGATTCCCGCCAGAGTTCTTCACTCATTGTTGCCTCCACATTTGAAGTTGAAGGTAGTTTGTCACGCGCTGACGAGAAAAGCGGACAGTCCAGAACGTCGCTCGGCGTGAGGCGTACGAGCTAGTCGCAGCAACTATCGCGCCACCCACACGTCGTGCATCGAAAGTGCGCGTGCTCGGGACTAAGCGACGAGCCGCACAACGGACATTCGTCGAAAATGGCGAATCGATTCGCGCACTCGCGCACCGGTGTCCCGTCGTCGCCGCGCAGTTGGGTGTCTACGTCATCCATCGAACCATTCTGAGCGACGTGAGGTACGAGGTGGTGCATACCACTCGAGAAAACCGCCACTCCAATTTGTCCTAAAGTGCGTCGGGGGAACAATTACGTACGAGGCGGACTTTGATGCGCATAGGTGTTCTTACCGCTGGCGGCGACGCGCCAGGGCTTAATGCGGCGATTCGTGGATTGGGTCAAATGGCCTTTCGCGAGGGCCACGAACTCATCGGCATCGCCAATGGTTGGGCCGGGTTGGCCGGAGAATTCTCGGGTCGAGCACTGCACCCTGAGGACCTGAGCGGCGTCGTTGGTCAAGGCGGAACCATTCTCGGTACCGCCCGCTACGACCTCGACCGTCCGGCCGGGGGTCGTGATCGAGTTCTTCGCACCATAAATGACCACCTTGACGCGCTCGTCGCCATTGGCGGCGACGGCACGCAACGCATCTCCAATTGGCTCGCCGACCGCGGCGCACCCATCGTCGGGGTTCCAAAGACCCTTGACAACGACCTCGTCGGTACTGATTACTGCATTGGTTTTGATACCGCGGTGAGCATCGTGGCTGAGTCGCTGGACCGTCTGTACACGACCGCGGCCTCGCACCACCGCGTCATGGTCGTCGAGACCATGGGTCGAGCCACCGGCTGGGTTGCCGCCATGGGCGGACTCGCGGGCGGCGCAGACCTGATCGTGATTCCCGAGTTCCCCATCACGTTGGACCAAATCATCGCCCATCTCGTCAAGCGACGAAATTCCAACAACGCCTTTTCCATCGTGGTGGTCGCCGAGGGTATCAACCTCGAGACCCTGGGTGGTGTGGAGGTTGATGGTGTACCCACCGAAGGCATTGGCGGCGTGCGCCTCGCGACGAGGGGCGTGGGTCAGTTCGTCGCCGCCCAAATCGATGCCCACGGCGGATTTGAGGTCCGCACCACCGTCCTTGGTCACCTGCAGCGCGGAGGAAGCCCCACCGCCTACGACCGGATCTGGGCGACACGCGTTGGTGCCGCAGCGTACGACGCAGTGGTGGCCGAGCGTTTCGGGATGATTCCCGTCGTTCGAGGAAGCCAGGTCGAGCTGGCCCCACTCGCCACCGTCGCCAACGGTCAGCGACAGGTGCCTCGCGAGCTCTACGACCTCTGCGCAGCCTTCTTCTAACGCAACGAGCTCTCGTCGAGTTCCAACTGACCCAGGCGGTAGTGCCGTCGACACAACACCTGGTAGTGCACGAGCCCGTGCACTACGTCACCCGTGAAGAACTGACTCCCCTCACGCGCGACCACGCCGTCGACCACCCGAGCGTTGCATCGGCCCTTTTGCCCACACCAACACGACGACGTCAGCGGCAGTTCGTGGGCCCAGTCGGCAATCGCGAAGAGACGAGCGGAACCGGGAAACACATTCAACAGAAAATCCGCACACAACCCAAAGGCGTGCACATCAATGTCGTGATCGTCGACCATGCGGGCCAGTTCGTCAATCTGGGCGACGCTGGCGAATTGGACTTCGTCGATGACGAGGATCTTGATGCCCTGGCGCAACGCACGATCGATCTGGTGATCGAGGCCCTCGGACGGCTTGACGGCCTCCGCTTCGGCCTCGATGCCGATCCGACTCGTGATCATTCCGTTGGCGCTTCGATCCCCGAAGGTCCATAGGGCAACGTCCCCGCGCCCCTCTCGAAGTTGCCAACACAGTTGAAGGGCGAGCGTGGATTTGCCCGCCGCCATCGTTCCGTAGGTAAAAGTCAGTTCCGCCATTGGCCTCTCACATCGATTCGCGAACGCCCCACGATACTCCGGGCGATTGCGAGGGCCTCACGCGACTTTCACTGTATAGATTGGGCCTATGAACAACTACAGCGTTCGAGCCATTGCCTATATTCGAAATGACCGCAGCGAGGCCCTCGATGACAATTGGGACGACGTGCAGAGCACGGTTGAACTCGCCCACGACGTACCCGATGAGGCGCTTCGAGGGCTCGAGGAGTTCTCTCACATCGAAGTCGTGTTCTTCGCGGACTGGGCGGAAGACGTGCCGCCCGGACCGTGGCACCGACGACCGCGGGGTAACGATGAGTGGCCCGACGTCGGGGTCTTCGCTCAGCGAAACAAGGACCGCCCAAATCGCATCCTGCTCACGACCGTCGCGATTGACGCTATCGAAGGTCGATCGATCAAGGTGCGCGGGCTCGACGGCATCGATGGCACGCCGGTGCTCGATATCAAACCGGTCTTTCGATGGAGCGTGCCACGTGGCGAGTTGAGAGTCGCACCTTGGAGCGAAGCGCTGGGCCAGGACTACTTCTGACGTTCACGGCGTCAACGCCGAGAAGCGTCAGTAGTTGAGGGCCATCTCTCTCGTCACCGCGGCGCGTACGGGGCACGTCGCGGGACCGAACTGGCCAATAGCAATCGCTGCGGCGACGTTGGCGCGTTGCAATGCCTCTAGAAACGACGTGCCCCGGGCTGTCTCGGCGAGGAACACACCGTTGTGGACATCGCCCGCACCGTTGGTGTCAATCACCGGGGCACTGACGCCGGGGACCGTCACGAGCTTCTCGCCGCGACGCAGCCCGACGCACCCCTGGGGCCCCGTGCGCACTACCACGCCGCGGCGAGCACTCGTGGAGAGCAGCCGCTCCGCACTTCGCGCCGGTGATGTCTCGCCGGTGAGGCCCGTGGCCTCACTCAAGTTGCACCAAGATTGTGGTTCCCTCACGAGCAGATCGATTGGGGCCAAGGAGAGAACTTCACGACTCGACCGTGGTCCGAGACGGATTACCCGTTGGCGACGGGCGTTCGAAGTTCGATCTACGTGAACCTGCTCACCGAGGACAACCTGCCCTACTACACGCATTCTCTTC
>JABBNY010000086.1 GCA_019352095.1 Acidobacteriota bacterium | reverse complement strand
CTACGACAAGGCCGCCAAGGTCGCCAAGAAGGCGCACAAGGAGCGCCCTGTGGGTGCCAATTGACCCCATGGGTCATCCGGTGCGGGTACGCTCGACATTCTTTGACGTCTACGGCGAAGCAACACGGGGTCGTAAGGTCTCAGGCCGCGTGAGCGTCACGTCACCACCTCCAGACGCCGAGTGGGCACCCTGGCCGCTTCGACGTTCTGATCTGGACGTCGTTGGTCACGTCAACAACGCGGCGGTGTGGCAGGCGGTGAGCGAAGTGGTGTCGGGACCGGTTGCCTCAGTAGAGGTGATCCATCACGGACCGGTGGAAGGGGGCAACGACGTGCGCTTGGCCCGCGCGCCGGGTGCGGTCTGGCTACTCGTTGGCGACCAAGTCCGTGTCGCCGCCCGCTACAACGACTAGTTGCGTTCTTTTCGATCCGCTACTGGTGGCGAAAATGGAACCGATGAGCACGAGCGGGAAGCCGAGGATGATGCCGATGGTGAGTGGTTCGTTGAGTCCCACGACACCGAGCACGACGGCGAGTGCGGTGTTGACATAGGTCACCACAACGGATTTTGTGGATCCGACCTCCTTCACAAGTTCGAAGAAGATGAGAAATGCGCCCGCGGTGCAGACTATCGAGAGCACGGTGATGCTGGCGATGGTCTCAGACGACGCACGCGTTGGCCAATGTGCGATAGACCACGGCACCCAGCACAGCGCCACGAAGGCGGTCGCGCCAGCCACGATGACCGGACCGGGGATGTGCGCCAATTTGGTGGCCAGAATTATCGGACCAAGCGTGTAGCCCACACAGACGATCAACATCATGGCGATCCACGTGAGCGACCCTCCTCGCATGTTGAGTCCAACGAGTAAGGCCACACCGATCGCGCCGATGCCCAGACCGGTATAGCGACGCGCGCTGACGTGCTCTTTGGTGCGGCGGAGACGCTGGATGACCACCGACAGCAATGGCACCGCACAGATCAAGAGGCTGGTGAGTGAGCTCGTGATGTGCTTCTCGGCAGTCGACATGAAGAACCAGGGCACACCGAACTCGACGACGCCGAAGATTGCGATCCATTTGAGGTTGGCGACCAGGAGCGGGAGCTGTCGACGGCTAAGTACGAGAGCGAGGAGCAGCACGGCGGTGGGTCCCGTGCGGCCGAGCACCAGGAACCCTGGATCAACCTGGCGCACGGCGACTCGAATCAACAGGTAAGGAATGCCCCAGATCACAGCCATGGCCGTAAAGAGGATCCATCCACGCCGCGTCATGCGATGATCATAGTTCCTGGACCCGAACTTGCATTTTTGTGCCTCCATATGCATAAAATGTCACTATGAACGTTGGCATCTTTGGCGCTACCGGATACGCGGGACTTGAAGTGCTGCGCCTCAGTGCCGCCCATCCGGACCTCGAAGTGGTGCTCGCCACGGGGGACACCAACGCGGGCAAGCGCGTCGCCGATCACGCTCCCGCACTCGCGGGACTGTATCCGGACCTGGTGTACGCGAAGACCTCCGAGGCGAGTAGCGCCGACTTGGACGTGGCCTTTCTCGCCATGCCTCACGGGCATAGTCAAACCCTGGTGCCGTCACTGCTCGATCGAGGCACCCAGGTGGTTGACCTCGGCGCGGACTTTCGCCTCAAGGATTCCTCGGACTACGAGGAGTGGTACGGCGATGCGCACAAGGCCGCACAACTTCTCGAGCGTGCCGTCTACGGGTTGGTCGAACGCCACCGCCATGAACTGAGCGGAGCTCGATTGATCGCAGTCCCGGGCTGCTATCCGACCGCGACCTCGCTCGCACTCGGACCATTTCTCGACCGAGGGGTGGCGGCGGACAGCGGCATCGTTGTGAACGCACTGAGCGGCGCCTCGGGTGCGGGACGGGCAACGAGTGATCGTCTTCATTTCTCTCGACTCTCGGGTAACGCCGAGGCGTACGGGCTCTTGCGCCATCGCCACACCATCGAGATTCAAGAGGAGATTGGCGCCGAGGTACTGTTCACGCCCCATCTCGTGCCGGTGAGTCGGGGCATGTTGGTCACGGCCTACGCGCGCGTGCTCGATGCAACCTTCACGACATCCGACGCCCTCGCACACCTGCGAACGACGTATGCGGATGACCCCTTCGTCGTTGTCGTCGATGAGCCGCCAACGCTCAAGGACCCGGTGGGCAGCAACCTGTGTTTCGTGAGCGCACGCGTGGACCCACGAACCGGCTGGCTCGTTGCTATGAGCTCTCTCGACAATCTGATCAAAGGCGCCGCCGGTCAGGCACTCCAGGCTTGGAATGTCGCAACGGAACGAGATGAGACCACGGGTTTACCTTTGAGTGGAGTCACCCCATGACGAACATTGTCGTGAAAGTCGGTGGTCACGCGCTCGACTCACTGCGTCCTAACGCCGCGCTGCTCGCGGAATTGGCACATGACATCAAGGCCCTGAACGCTGGAGGGTCTAAGACCGCACTCGTGCACGGCGGGGGCCCCCAGATCGGTGAATTGTTGGACACGGCGGGGGTAGCGAGTCGCTTCGTCGAGGGCCTGCGCGTCACCGATACGGTGACCATGATGTACGTAGCCATGGCGCTGCAGCACGTCAATCTGTTGATCACCGCCGGATTGGCCCACAACGGTCTATCGAGTGTGGGCATTGGTGGCGGCGATGGCGGGTTATTCAACTCCACGTCGTTGGGCGAGCCGTGGAAGCGCGCTGGTGCGACGCCGGTTGTGCGCACTGACATCGTTCGCACCTTGTGGGGGGACGCCTTCACACCAGTAATCAGCCCGTTCGCGCTCGATCGCGAGGGGGAGTTACTCAACTGCAACGCCGACGCCTCCGCCGGGGCACTGGCGGGTGCTCTCGACGCGGACGTCCTCGTGATGCTGAGCGACATTGACCAGTTGCGTTCCGACGTCGACGACCCTGCGAGCGCGTTGGCCACGGTGAACAGTGGCGACGTTGAAGAACTGCTGCGCTCGGGCGCCGCGCGAGAAGGCATGCGGCCAAAGTTGACCGCCGCCCTCGACGCGTTACACGCTGGCGCGACGCGCATCATCATCGCAAACGGTAAGCGCCCACACGCACTTCGAGACGCACTCGAGGGGCGAATCCCCACCACGGAGGTGGTCCAATGACGCGACATTTCACCACGATCGAACAGCTCTCCTCACACGATTTGAAAAAGATTTACAAGCACGCGACGTCGCCCTTCAACGACGAGACCCTCAAGGGACAGGGCGTCGCGCTGGTGTTCGAGCGTCCGAGTTTGCGCACGCGCGCGTCGAGTTCGTCAGCCGTGCACGAACTCGGAGGGTACGCGACGTTCTTCAGTGACGAGGAGATCGGTCTCGACAGTCGAGAATCCGCTGAAGACGTCGGCAGGACCTTGGCTGAAATGTATTCGATCTGTGCGATGCGCGTACGCCATCACGAGGTCTTCGCTCGAATTCGCGCAGCTACGCGCGAACGTATGGCCCTCGTGAATCTCTTGAGTGACGTCGCCCATCCGACTCAGGCGGTCGCTGATGTCTTGACCATCGCCGAACACTTCGCCGGTGGCGACGTGAGCAAACTCGCGGGATTGAAAGTTGCCTACGTCGGCGACGCCACCAACGTCACTCGTTCACTCGCCGTGGCGTTGTTGCGTCTGGGCGTTAACGTCACGGTTGGTTCTCCCCGGGGCTACCAACTCGTGGCGGGTGGAGAAGAGGACCCGACCAGGGTGAGTGGCGCAGGAACGTTGATCGTGAGCGACTCGGCCGCGGAGTCGGTACGTGGCGCCGACGTTGTCTACACCGACGCGTGGGTCTCAATGGGTTTTGAGGCCGAGACCGAGCAACGACGTGCGGACCTCGCCGCTTTTCGACTTGACCACGAACTTCTCGCAACGGCGAAACCTGACGCGATTGTGCTGCACTGCCTACCCGCGCACCGGGGCGATGAAATCACTGATGACGTCCTGGACGGCGCCCAGTCTCTCGTGTGGCGACAGGTGTTTCACCGACGCTCAGCGATGTTGGGTGTCTTGCGATGGATCAAAGAGGGGACCAATGACTAAGACCCAACGACAGCACCGTATCGGCGAACTCATCGAACGTGAGGTAATTTCGACCGCCGCACAGTTAGTCACCCGCCTCCAGGGTGAGGGCATCTCGGCCACACAGGCAACGGTGACGCGTGACCTCCAAGAACTCGGGACCATCAAGGTTCGAGACGAACACGGCACCCGTCGAATCGTCGTCGCCACAGCCGCGAAGTCGAGCCCCGCGCCGCTTGATCACTTGCGTCGGATGATGGGCGAGTGGGTTGTGTCGGTGGAGAGTTCTGCGAACCTCGTCGTCGTGCGGACACCCCCTGGTTGTGCTCACGTGGTGGCGTCAGCCTTGGACCGCAGCGCTCTCGACGACGTGCTCGGTAGCGTTGCGGGTGACGACACAATCTTGGTCATCGCGAGTGAATCATTGGGCGGGAGTTCGCTGGCCCAGCAGTTTCGTGCCTTGGCAGGACTTGATGAGTTGACGATGACAATGAAAGGTAGCAAGCATGAGTAAGCGCGTGGTTCTCGCCTATAGCGGAGGTCTCGACACCTCGGTGGCGGTGAGGTGGATGATCGAGGAGTGGGGCGTCGAGGTGGTCTGTGTGCTCGTCAATGTGGGACAGGACGCCGACAGTTCAGAGAGTTTTGACAACATCAGGGCGAGGGCGATAGCGGCCGGTGCCATTGAGTGTGTTGTGGTGGATGCCCGAGCCGAGATGGCGAATGAATTCTGCGCGAGCGCGATCGCCGCGAACGCGCGCTACGAAGGGAAGTACCCACTGGTCTCGGCGTTGTCACGACCTGTGATCGTTCGTCACTTGGTCGATCAGGCGCGCAAGTTCGACGCGACCGCGGTGGCGCATGGCTGCACAGGGAAGGGAAACGATCAAGTCCGGTTCGAAGTTGGTACGCACGCGTTGGCGCCCGATCTCGAAGTGCTCGCTCCTGCGCGCAATTGGGGCATGACCCGCGCGGACTCGGTTGACTACGCCAAGAAGTGGGACATTCCCATCAAGGCAACCAAGGAGAAGATTTATTCGATCGATGAGAATCTCTGGGGACGGGCGATCGAATGCGGCGCCATGGAGGACCCCTGGGAGGCTCCACCAGAAGAGCCGTTCACACTCACCACGGTGCGAGAGAGTGCGCCCGTCGAGTTAGTGCTGAGTTTCGTTGAGGGCGTCCCGGTGGCAATCGATGGGGTTGACATGGCCTTGGAGGACTTGATCAAGGCCCTCAACGACCGTGCGGGAGCGACTGGATTCGGTCGCATAGATATGGTGGAGAACCGTCGCGTTGGAATCAAGAGCCGTGAGGTCTATGAATGCCCGGCGGCGCTCGCGATCATCGGGGCCCACAGCGACCTCGAGGACCTCGTCCTCGAACGCGACGTCCATCACGAGAAGGCGCGCCTGGAGACTCGATGGGCGGAACTGGTATACGACGGCATGTGGTTTTCACCGCTCAAAGAAGCGCTCGACGCGTTCATCGCCGAGACCCAGCGTCACGTGACCGGCGACGTGCGCCTGCGTTTCGAAGCGCCCGGGCTGATGCGCATCGTAGGCCGTCGCAGCGCTAAGGCACTCTATGACTACGGCCTTGCGACCTATGACGATGCTGACACGTTCCGACACGCCGACTCCGAGGGTTACGTCAAGATATTCGGTCTTGGCGTTAAGACCTGGGCGGCACGCCAAGGCGCGAAGAACGCCACTCCTCCCAAGCCATGACGCTCTGGAGCGGCCGTTTCAGCGAGTCCATGGACTCCACCTTGTGGGAGCTCTCAGAGAGTTACTCGTTCGATCACGTCTTGTATCACCACGACATCATGGGTTCAAAGGCGCACGTGAAGGGCATTCGAGCGGCCGGGTTGCTGAGTGAAGCCGATATGGACGTACTGCTCTCTACCTTGGATCAGATCGAAGAGGAGTTCGATCGAGGCACGTTTGTGCGGGCCGGATCTGATGAGGACATCCACATGGCGATCGAACGACGGGCTACGGAGCTGGCGGGAGATATTGGAGCGCGTATCCACACGTCGCGTAGTCGCAATGATCAGGTGGCGACGACGCTTCGTCTGTTCACCCGAGACGCGCTGGACCGGTTGGCGCGTTCGGTGCTCGATCTCGTTGCGGCACTGCGTGAAGTGGGGGCGAAGACTCCTGACGCATTCTTACCGGGGTACACCCACCTCCAACGCGCCCAACCGGTCCTGTTGACCCATCACCTGAATGCCCACGCGTGGTCGTTGTTGCGCGACGTCGATCGGATCCTTGATACACGTGAGCGGGTGGACGTCTCCCCGCTGGGCGCGGGAGCGATCGCTGGCACCTCGCTCGCGATCGACCCTGAGCTCAGCGCGCGGGAACTTGGTTTTCACGAAACGTTCGCCAACTCAATGGACGCCGTCAGTGATCGCGATTTCGTCGTCGAGACCTTGTTCGATCTCGCACTGCTCGGTGTTCACCTCTCGAGGATGGGAGAGGAACTCGTCCTTTGGACAAGTGCGGAGTTCAACTTTGCGCAGTTGGGTGACGCGTTCACGACCGGCTCATCAATGTTGCCCCAGAAGAAGAACAGCGACGTGGCGGAATTGGCCAGGGGTAAGAGCGGTCGACTCGTGGGCAATCTGACCGGTCTTCTCGTGACCCTTAAGGGCCTTCCGCTCTCGTACAATCGTGATCTTCAAGAAGACAAGGAACCACTCTTTGACTCACTGCGCACTGCGCACCTGGTGCTCGCGTCGCTCGCGGGGGCCTATCGCTCGCTCTCGTTCAATACCGAAGTAGCCGGCGACGCGGCGAGAGATTCGACCCTAGTGGCCATTGACATCGCAGAGCAATTGGTGGGTGAGAATGTGCCGTTTCGCCAGGCCCACGAGAGTGTGGGACGCCTGGTGGCAGAGGCGATCGCGCGTGGGGTCTCCTTGCGCGAGGTAGTTGAGGCGACTGAAGAATTCGCCCGGTTTTCAGATTTGTTCGATGAAGGTGCGGCGCTCAAACGGCGCAGCTCACCCGGCGGTGCGGGGCCGATACCTGCCAAGGTGCAAGAGGAGCGTCTCGAGGCGAGGGTTTCACTGCTGACTAGTCGTCTCGAAGGTTGATACGTCGGCCCATGTCACATCGGGTGAGGATGATGGAGCACGAGCGTATCCAGCGCAACCTACAGTGAGAGAACATGCCCCAACGCTTACTTACACCGTCAAAGATCACGGCGTGGCTCGAGTGCGGGCACTTCTTGTCACTTCGAAATCAACTCGACGCGGGGACCATCTCGTTAGAGGCGACCCCGCGGGGTTCGCTCGCCGAACTGCTCATTGAAAAAGGCACCACCCACGAACTGAACTGTCTACAAGACCTTCAAGACCAGGGCCTCGAGGTCTTCCAGGTCCCTGGAAGAAACCCTGACGAATCTTTTGAGGATTGGGTGGCCAGGATTGCAAATCCAATGGATCACGGCTACGACGTGATCTATCAGATGCCTTTTGCGCACGAAGGGATCCGAGGAATTGCGGACTTCCTGGTTCGTGTTGACGATCACGCCGAGGGGTATTCGAACTATGAACCCATCGACGCCAAATTGGCGCGCGTGGAAGGCAAGCCCGGTCACGTGCTTCAACTCTGTTTCTACGCAGACGCCATAAAGGCCCTCACCAATGCGGCGCCTCAACGCATTCATCTGTGGCTCGGCACTGGTGACCAGGAGTCACTGCTCGTTGAACAGTTCGCACCCTATTGGAGACGTTTGCAGCGTCAATTGCGCGAACTCTTGAATGAGGAGGAAAGCGGACTGACCTCTCCCGCGCCGTGTGACCACTGTGATTACTGCGAATTCAAGCCGCGCTGCGAGGAGCAGTGGCGTCGAGAGGACTCACTTGTCTATGTGGCAAATATCCGCGCCACGGAACGGGCGGCCCTCGAAGAGGCGCAGGTCCGCACCATCTCACATCTCGCAGAGGTCCACGAGCCCGTAGTTCAAATCCACGAGGAGAATCTGCGCCGACTCACCAAGCAAGCAGCACTGCAGGTGGCATCACGCAGGGAACCAGGAGCGCCACCGCAGTTCGAACTTCTGGACGCAACGGACGACCCCGTCTACGGACACGGTTTCAGCCTGATGCCACGACCGGACACAGGAGACATATTCTTCGATTTTGAGGGACATCCCTTTTGGACCCCACAATGTGACCTCTTCTTTCTCAGCGGGTTGTATTTGACCGATAGTGGTGACAGGTGGACGTACGACGATCGCTGGGCACACGACCTCGCTGAACAAGAGCGAATGATCAGCGAACTCGTTGAGTTCTTCGCCGATCGACGTCGACGGTACCCCGGAATGCACGTGTACCACTACAACCACACCGAGCGCACGTCGCTGGAACGTTTGACGCGCGGTACAGAGACTGAGGGACTGCTCACGTCTCTCGTGGACTCGGGATTATTCGTCGACCTTTTCGTGGTCGCGAAGAACGCACTGCAAGTCGGTACCGAGTCCTACGGCCTCAAGTACCTCGAGCGACTGACCGGCTACGAGCGCAGTGGCGGCATCGAGCAAGGGGCTGGTGCTGTGGTTGAGTACGAGGAGTACATGAAGTCCAAAGATCCAGGGATCCTCACCGAGATCGCCGCGTACAACCGAGATGACGTCATTGCGACCAAGGAGCTGCGCGATTGGCTGCTCGCTCAACGACCCGCTGACCTGGCGTGGCGCGAAGCACGACTCGAGGTCGAGGATCGTGGATTCGATACTGATGAGATCGTCGAACAACTAAAGCAGTTCCACCACGATCGACCAGAACATTTGCTCGGCGACTTACTCAATTACTGGCGTCGAGAGCGCGCGGCGAACGTGACCCCTAAATTCGCCAAGGCCTCCTCAGATTTCGCGTCGCTGTACTCTGATCGCGACTACATCGCGAACCTGAGTCTGGTCGGATTCGAAGAGGTGGCGGGACGAAGTGGCGAAGTCGTGAAGAATGCCATACTTCGTTGGCCGCCTCAGGTCGTCGATTCGTCCTTCAGAACCAAGAAGAACGTACTGTTCACGGGCGTCGGCGTTGAACACGGGTACGGATATATCCCGAGCATCGACTTCGAAGGACGAGAACTTCGCATGCGTTGGCGCGATCGACATGAGGAACTTGGCGTGGTGCCGTCAGTGATGACACTCGACGACTACGTTTCACCCAATCAAAAGCCTGGCGTCCTCTTTCATTTGGCTGAGCAGGTTCTGCGACCGCAACCAACGGATCCCCCCAGTAGGGTCTCGCTTTCATTGTTGGCGGGAGAACCGCCACGATTCGAGACAGGGTGGGGCCCTCGTTCCGGCGTGTTCAGCGACGACCTCGACGAGACGCTCGCCTGGATTGGTCATCTCGACGAGAGCTATGTCGCGATTCAGGGTCCACCCGGGACCGGGAAGACCTACAGCGGATCGCACATCATCTACGAGTTGATTAAGTCGGGCAAGCGCGTAGGTATCACGGCCATGAGCCATTCCGTGATCGACAATCTGTTCGAGGCGACGTACGAGGTCTTCGCGTCCAAAGGCGAATTGTCGCTTCTCAAGGCACTACGTCGCGACTCCAAGCCCGCTACCGGTGCACTTGAGGGAGTTCGCTACGAGAAGTCCGGGTCCGGCCCCGAGAGCGACAACTACAACCTCATAGGGGCCACCACGTGGCTGTGGTCGCGCTCGAGTATGCGTCCGTATCCTGTTGACTATCTCGTCATTGACGAAGCGGGTCAACTCTCCTTGGCTGACGCCATTGCTTCGGCGAATTCAGCTCGAAACCTGATTCTCCTCGGTGACCCGTTGCAACTCTCCCAGGTATCACAAGCCGAGCACCCGGGGGGTTCGGGCGCGAGTGTGCTCCAGCACGTGCTGGGCGAGCACGCGACGATTCCGAGCACGCAGGGCATCTTCATCTCTGAGACTCGTCGCATGCATCCGGACGTCTGTGCGTTCATTTCCGGCCAGATCTATGAGCACCGCCTGACGAGCCACGAGAGTTGTTCACAACAGGGGACTGAGTTCGGCACAGGGCTTCGCTGGCTTCGCGCCTCGCACGAATCTTGTTCAACGGAGTCGCCCGAAGAAGCGGAGTTGGTCGCCGCTCAGATCAGCGAGATGGTGAACACGTCATGGGTGAATCAGCGCGGCGAGGTCGCTGCGCTCAGTGCCGAGGACTTCATGGTCGTCGCTCCGTACAACGATCAAGTGAGGTTGCTGCGCCAGAAATTCGAGACCACCCCCGGGCTCAGCGCGGTTCAGGTCGGTACCGTTGACAAGTTTCAGGGTCGTGAAGCACCTGTGGTGTTCTTTACAATGACGACTTCGTCGGGTGCTGATATGCCGAGGGGTCCCGAGTTCCTCTTTTCGCGTAACCGCCTCAACGTGGCGGTGAGTCGCGCCCGGTGCTTGGCGTATTTGGTGTGCACCGAGGAACTGCTCAATTCACGCGCGCGAACGATTGAGGAGATGAGGCTCATCGGAACGTTAAGCGCCTTCGTCGAAAGTGCACTCATCGTGTAGGTGCGAAGAGTTGTTCTGGTCGCTGGTCGCACCGTTCTAGACATGCGAGGAGTGCTTCGCCACAATAGGCCGTTGGCCCCTACATCAGGCAAGAATCCAGCAGCGACAATGGGGTTACCCTTAGGTTTAGGTCGGCATGTGGTGGCGGCAAGGGCTTTCCGGCGATGGGAGGTGCGCGGTGCACAGTGACTCCAGCGGTGCTCCGTCGGCGTGTATCCGCCCCAGCGTGCGTGGCCCAGGATTGAACGCTCTCACATGACCAACGTCATTGAAGTTCTGAATCTCACGAAGAGGTTCGGCGCTCTCGTTGCCGTTGATGATGTGTCGTTTGAGGTGCGCACGGGGGAGATTTTCGGCCTCCTCGGTGAGAATGGCGCAGG